>CAYJHS010000178.1:0-5866 GCA_964369815.1 uncultured Desulfovibrionaceae bacterium | reverse complement strand
ATATTGGTCAAGGGGTAGAACAAGATTACAAGCAGGCCTTCAAATACGCCGATGCAGCCAGTGACTCCCATGACGAAGTGGGGCAATAAATTCTGGGCATGCTTTATGCCAATGGTGAAGGTGTTACCCAAAGTCATGTAAAAGCTTGGGCATATTTTGATATGGCTGCACGCAAAAATGTGAGCGATGCAGGTGAATTACGAGACACTGTTGCTAAAGAAATGGATGCACAGACTCTCAAAGAGGCGCAGGAACTTGTACGTTTATGGCATAAACAAAACGGCCTAACCCTGCAATAGCAAAAGTTAGTTTTTAAAGATGGAGACAACACTATGAATACTTTAGGCGGAAAATCTTCGGCCACCAGCAAAGCCGCAATGTGCTGCTACTACGCCCTTGCTGCTTTATCCATGTTCACTGGTTTTACCGGCCTCTGTGCGTGGATCGGTGCACTTGTATCTGGCAGAGCTGCTCGCAAAGAGGGTGCAGAAATTATTGCAAAACACTGTAAATGGATTTCTCGTACTGTATGGGTGACTTTTCTATCAACTATAATTTCTGTCCTCGCCTTTATTGGATACATGGTGTCCATGGATGTTAACATCCCCGATACCGCTGATTTTGACTCATATATTGATAAATTTATCGACACCTTGGGAACAAGCTGCAACACTGCCGATGTAAATACATTCTATATATCAATTATACTTTTCATACTCTTTATTCTAGGTATTTCTATTTGGTATTACTATCGTCTTATACGTGGAGTTATTACTCTTTTAAACGACAAAGCCCCAAAATCATAATATAACCAAACCCATAAAAAAAAAATCCCCTCTAATATTATTAGAGGGGATTTTTTTGTTTTATCCTACAGCTATATCACTATGTTACCGACTCAATGCAAGCAAAGGCTTCGTGATTGTGTATGGATTCCATACTACACACCTCTACTCTATACCATGAAATGGAGTCCAGTTTCATAAGCCGTGCCGCCGCCTCACGCACAATGTCTTCAACAAAAGCAGGGTTAGCAAAGGCGCTTTCTGTTATGTATTTTTCGTCTTGTCGCTTCAGTAGGCTATACACAGGTGATGAGCCAGCTGCCTCGCCAATTTCTATTAATTCTTCAATCCAAACAAGTTCATGCATACGCACCGCCATACGCACTAAAGAACGCTGACTATGAGCGCCTTCTTTACTAATGGCCTTGGAGCAAGGACATACAGACATGACAGGCACCTCTACTTCCAACAAAAATTCCGGTTTAGCCTGGCCTTGTCCGGCCTTACCAGCAATGCCCAAAAGTTCATGGGGGACAATGTCAGAAAGTTCCCCAGTGAGCTTACATTGATAACTCATAAGGCCAAGAGCGCCGGTAGCAGGGGCTTTTTTGTGTATAAAATATGGGAAAGTAAAGGAGATAGTTGCTTTTTTTGCTTCAAGACGAGACTTTACATTTTCCAAAAGACGCTTCATGGATTGATAGTTTAAGTCTTCTTCCCACTCCTCAAGCGCCTCCACAAAACGACTCATGTGCGTGCCCTTAAAAGCAGAAGGAAGCTCCACCCCAAGGGAAACCTTAGCCACAGTGTGCTGGCTACCTTCTATCCTGTCCTTAACAACTATGGGGATTGATAAATTTTGAATGCCAACCCTATCAATATCAAGAGGCACTTGCGAAGGCCTCATTTGTACGTCTTCCATATTCACATATCCCAAGTCAGTAGTGTTATCATATCCAAGTGGATTATCTTGTAATTTCCCAAACCGTCACAGAAACCGGCACGTCTTGGGCATAGTGCGCATCCACTCGCTCTTCATACACTGGCTTTGCTCTCCACTGGCGGCGAATAAGCTCAGCCCTAAAAAATTCATACACCGAACGATTAGGCTCAGCCACCCAAGCCACCCCTTCTTTTGCCAATGCATAATCTATAAAATTCAGCACAGGCTGTACAAAGCCTCGCTCATACATTATATCCCCGCCCCACAAAAAAGCTACAGAACCTTTCTTTATGGCAGGTTTTCGCCAATCCATCACCGCCCATGTGGGCTGAGAAATATCGTTAACAGTGGCATTTTTATGTGCAAAATGCAGAGCTTCTTCCTCATAATCTATACCAATAACCTTGGCTCCAAGCCACTGCCCCATGAGGGAAGTAAGCCCAAGGCCACAGCCCATATCCAAACAACGTTGTCCATTTATGCGCTGTTTTTGACTATGAATCCAATTACATAGTGCTACGGAAGAAGGCCAAAGCTCTGTCCAGTAGGGTATGCGTTCGTCATCTTCATACACCGGACGATGCTCAGTCATACTTTCCCACAAGCTCTCTAAATCTGCCACACGATGCAAAGTAAAGTTTTTCTTACACACTGCAACCTGAATAACCGATGCGTATGCTGGTAATGAATCTGGCATATATTTTTAATCAATGAATATCTTTAAAGATATTTTCAAAGCACCCTTTTATTTTTGCTATAAAAGCTACGGCGCAAAACATTATAGTATATCTTGCCAAGGCGCAAGGACAAAAATATGCAGCACATTCAAAATCAGTAAATATTCATACTTGACCTTAGGCTATACTCTTCTGTACAGTGGGGTATTACAAACCTTTAATGTATAACAAATAGGATTTTTATGCGTAAAGCATCCATTGGCATTACCCCAGAAGGTGTCCCTAGTATTTTTCTTTGTGCTCTTTCAGCCATAATTTTTGCCCTCGTGCAATGCTGGCCTGTGGCACTTATATTTTTACTACTAACTTGGTTTTCTTGCCACTTTTTCCGTGACCCCGAAAGAGTTACTCCTACCGAGCAAGGTACAGGCATAAGCCCTGCTGATGGCCGTATCATTGGCATTGCTAATAAAAAAGACCCTATAAGCGGTGAAGACCGCATGTGTATTTGCATCTTCATGAATGTTTTTAGCGTACATGTGAACCGCTCTCCCGTTCAAGGTAATGTGGAAAAAATTCACTACTATGCCGGTAAATATTTCAATGCAGCATGGGATAAGGCCGCCCTTGAAAACGAACGTTGCGCCTACACCCTACGTGATGAAGATGGACAAACATGGTGCATGGTGCAAATTGCCGGTCTCATTGCCCGACGCATTGTTTGCCGCGTAGCAGAAGGCGACAGCTTGCTAAAAGGAGAAGGGTTTGGTATGATTAAGTTCGGTTCACGGGTTGACCTTTATATTCCCAACGATTATACACCAAGTGATCATATTGGTGAACAGGTCTTTGCCGGGCAAACTATTGTTGCTCGCAACACTATAGAACAGTAGTCACTAACTTGCTCATAAAGCAACTAACAACTACACACAACACATTGTAATATAGAGTTTTTAATGGAAACTAAAAGCCCGCGTCGTAAAAGCGTCTACTTACTCCCCAACTTGATTACTAGCTTAAGCTTGTTCTCTGGATTTTTGGCTATTATTTGGCCTTCTGCCGCAAAATATGAGACCGCAGACATGGCCAATATTTTATCTGCTCTAATGGACGGACTTGACGGAAAAGTAGCACGACTAACAAACACCGCCAGCGAGTTTGGCATTCAATACGATTCTTTAGCTGACCTTGTGGCCTTTGGTGTCGCCCCCTCCATCCTTATGTGGCACTGGCATTTACATCAATATGATCGCTTTGGCATTGCTGTTTGCTTTATTTTCACAGCTTGTGCGGCCTTGCGCTTAGCACGCTTTAATGTCTCCACCACCGTCACCAACAAGAAATTTTTTATGGGGCTCCCCTCCCCTGCCGGTGGTTGCTCGGCAGTTTCCTTTGTCTTTTTTGCTCAATTTTTCCCCGAAAGCATGGCTTGGCTTGTGGCTCCCATTGCTTTAGGTTTAACACTTATCTTGGGTATATTAATGGTAAGTCCTGTACGTTATTACTCTTTTAAAGAATATGCTTTCTTGCGTGCGCACCCTTTCAGCTCTATGGTAACAGCAATTTTACTTATTGCACTTTTAGCTTCACAACCTAAGTTACTAGGTTTTATGGTAGCTTTAGTATATATAGTGGCCGGTCTTTTTTATAGTTTCGTTACGCTTCCCCGTCGTAATCGTGAACTCCTACGTAGTCTATCACTACAAGATGACTAGTAGTTCTGGGCTCCTACGACACAATCCATTAAAATAACTTAACATTGTTCCATAAAGAGCCCACACATACGGTGAGGCTTTTTGTGGTATAACAATGACTTTTATAATAACACCATATAAGTACACTAGCGGCTTATACGAAACATAAACAGAGAGAATACTATGAGTGATAGAATTTATTTTTTTGATACAACCTTACGCGACGGAGAGCAATCCCCCGGCGCTACCATGCACTTGGCCGAACAATTACGCTTGGCACGCCAATTAGAAATCGTAGGCGTAGATATTATGGAAGCGGGCTTTCCTGCCGCCAGCCAAGGAGACTTTGAAGCCGTACACGCCATAGCCTCACAGGCTCGTAATATTCAAGTGGCAGGCTTAAGTCGTGCCTTAACAAGCGATATTGACAGATGCTGGGAAGCCATAAAGCATGCAGAAAACCCCAGAATCCATACTTTTCTTTCTACATCTGACCTGCATATGAAGCATAAATTGCGCAAAAGCCCCGATGAAGTTTTAGCCATGGCGGTGGCTGGGGTTAAGCGGGCAGCCTCCTACACTTCCAATGTGGAATTTTCTTGCGAAGACGCTTCTCGCTCTAACAAAGATTTTTTATGCCGCATTACCGAAGCCGTCATTAATGCCGGTGCTAAAGTGGTTAACTTGCCAGACACCGTGGGCTATGCCATGCCCGAAGAATATGCCGAACTTATCCGGTATGTCATTGAAAATACACCTAATAGCGACAAAGCTATCTTTAGCGTCCATACCCACAATGACCTTGGAGTAGCCGTGGCTAGCACTTTGGCAGCTTTACGTGCCGGTGCACGCCAAGTTGAAGTAACCCTTGCAGGCATTGGCGAAAGAGCCGGCAATGCCTCCCTTGAAGAAGTAGCCATGGCCTTACGTGTGCGTAAAGATTACTTTAATTTTGAAAGCAATATCGTCACCGAACAGCTCTATCCTGCATGCCGCTTGCTTTCCGTAACCATCGGTTCCCCCATTCCGCCCAATAAGGCCATCATTGGCGGTAATGCCTTTGCCCACGAATCTGGCATTCACCAAGACGGTATGCTTAAAAGTCGTGAAACCTACGAAATCATGCCTCCTGAATCCGTAGGGCGCACCACCAGTGATCTTGTACTTGGCAAACACTCCGGACGCAATGCTGTATCATCAAAGTTAGACAGCCTTGGCTACCATTTGAATGATGAGCAAATCAACCAAGTCTTTAATGCGGTAAAAAACCTTGCCGACATGAAGAAAACCGTACACGATGAAGATTTAGTGGCACTGGTCTTGGAAGAGATTTACCATATTCCAGACCGCTATCGTCTCATTCATGCCAGCATAAATTCTTCTTCTACCCAAGAAATTCCACCTACGGCTGCCGTGGTTATGGAAATTGATGGCGAAGAAAAAAGCGCCGCCGGCTTTGGTGTGGGACCTGTGGATGCCCTGCTCAATACCATCAGCACTCTTACAGGTAAAAAACCAGAATTACAGCAGTATGCAGTCAATGCTATCACCGGCGGCACCGATGCCCAAGGCGATGTAACAGTGCGTGTTTGTGATACAGCGACGAACTTTTGCGCCGTAGGACGCGGAGCACATCCTGACATTACCGTGGCTTCCGCCAAGGCATATGTCAATGCTTTGAACCGCTTATCTAAAAAAGAGCGTGAGTGTAATTAAATATTTTACTTGGGAGGGGAACTTTTTTTAGGAAAAAAAAGTTCCCCTCCC
>CAYJHS010000177.1:0-5872 GCA_964369815.1 uncultured Desulfovibrionaceae bacterium | reverse complement strand
GGCCCTTGGTGTGGATTGTGGTACTTGGCCCTTTGACCGGTGTGTTTATTGGTGCCATCGTGCGTGTTTTATATTTGCCTGATGCCCAAAGTTTTAAGCTTTTTGCGGCGGGGGTATTACTCTATATCGGCGTAAAAATGCTTTTAGATATGCGTAAACAAAAAGTAAATAAGGGCGCACAAGAAAAAAGCTTACAAGAAATAGAAAAAATTGGGGCCCAAAAAAGGGGTGCAGGTTATAAGGTATCACAAGTTATAAGTCTGTCTGTGCGCACCCTGCATTTTCGTTTCTATGATATGGAATACAAAGTAAATTTATGGGCTATTTTCTCTTTAAGCTTTATCGTGGGTATTGTAGGAGGCATTTACGGTATAGGTGGTGGAGCTATCATAGCGCCTTTCTTTATAACTTATTTTGGTTTGCCAATTTATATTGTGGCCGGTGCAACTCTTTTGGGCACCTTTGTGACTTCCATCGGTGGTGTTGCTTTTTATCAAGCCATTGCACCATTTTACCCCCAATTTTCTGGAGCCCCCGACGTACTGCTGGGCTTACTCTTTGGGATTGGTGGCGCTTTAGGTATGTATTTGGGGGCTCGTTGTCAAAAATTCGTGCCTGCTAGCCTTATTAAATATATCTTAATAACGTGCTTGCTTTTTACAGCATGTAAATATGTGCTGGATTTTTTTAATACGTAAAATACTGTGAAACAGTAATAAAATATTGCGTGCAGAGATGTTGCTTTTTATTGCTCTGGTTTTGGGGAAGAACTGCGTAGCGGTTTGAAATCATTGAAGCGGAAAACCGGATTTGAACTCGTAACCCTTAAGTGACTTGTTTTCTTAGTGAGCTTTTCATCCAATACGCTATTAATTAGAATAATATGTTCGCCCAAAACTACTAAACTTCACCGCCAAAGTATTTCTATTTTAATTAATCCTCCGGTGAGTTTTCATTTCATTAATCGTTTCAAGGTGTGATAATACTGACGAGAGTTCTTTTTCTATACCACACAAGGCAATTTTTGGGGATCATGTATGAGTAAAATTGTATTTTACTCAACACTTTTGACAAGAAAGAAATACTCTGATAATTAGGAAAGGCATTGTAAAATTTAGAAACTTATAGAAAGCAGTCTCTGCACACATGAGGAATCTTTTATGCTCTTATCCAAAAACGCCCTAGGCAATCTTATCAATCGTTACAAGGCTGTGCTTAAGAAGTGCAATTTGTTGAATAATTTTAGTTGCATGCTAAAAAATAGTGTGTCTTGTGCGCTTTTGGCTGGTGCCTTGCTTGCCCCTGCCTTTATGCCAAGTGCAGCGCAGGCTTTTCAAATTGACTGCGTCACGTCGGAGAGTTCCACAATTTGTGGTATCACATTCGATGCTGCGGATCATTTTTTACTTGAGCCAGTGCAAAGTGGCACAAGCTATGTAAGCAATATTTCCTTGCCCGGTAGTGGAACCCACGGTCTTTTATACAAAAACCCTGCTGACCAGACGACGTATAGTAACATCAATGATCTCTTAAGTGCCATTATTCCGCAAACTGTTGAGGGGCGTTATGTCATTGCTCAAGGTTCTGCGCCAGCAGGAAGCATTGCCTTTAACATTGTGGTTAATGGCGTAACTACTCCTTATTATGTGACCCCCTTACAAACGCCCTCCTTGGGGCGTCTTGATAGCGGACTCAGCACAGACATCACCGGCGGTGCTTTTTATGGTCAATCATCTGGCGAAGACGGCGGAGCCATTTTGAACGAAAATATAAATGGTGGCTATAATATTAACGCAGATTTTTTTGAAAACACTGCTGTAATATTAGGTGGGGCCATTGCTAATGTTATTATCTCCATCGCTGATACAAAAGCCAGTCTTGGGGACATTAAGGGTACCTTCATAGCCAATAATAGTACTAGTGCAAACGGTGGGGCTATTGCTAATACAGTAAGTGGTACTAACTCAGAAGTCAATATTGGAGACATTGATGCTATCTTCATAGCCAATAATAGTACTAGTGCAAACGGTGGGGCTATTGCTAATACAGTAAGTGGTACTAACTCAGAAGTCAATATTGGAGACATTGATGCTACCTTCATAGCCAATACTGCTTATAGGTTTGGCGGGGCTATACATAATATTGCATACTCTAACGCTACAGCCAGTATTGGGGATATAAATGCCAGCTTCATAGCCAATACTGCCTTTCAAGACGGAGGGGCTGTTTATAATAGTGGCAACGGCAACAACTCTACAGCCAGCATTGATGGCTTTAATGCTACCTTCATAGCCAATACGACTAATGCAAGCGGTGGGGCTATTGCTAACGCTACCAACAGCTCTGGTAGTACAGCTAGTATTGGCAATATCAATGCTGCCTTCATCGCCAATACGGCTGTTTATCAAGGCGGAGCTATCTATAATCGAACAAACACCGTCGATTCTGCAGCACGTATTGGAGATATTACTGGCACCTTCGTCGCCAATACTGCTGAAAGCGGAGGAGCTATTATCAATGCTACCAACAATCTTAGCAGCACAGCCAGTATTGAGAACATTACTGCTAGCTTCATGGCTAATACTGCTAGCGGGGATGGCGGGGCTATTCATAATTTTGCCAACAATACTAGCTCCATAGTCAGGCTAGGCAATATTACTGGTAGCTTCATTGCCAATACTGCCGGACAAAACGGTGGAGCTGTTGTTAATTATGCCAACAATGCCACAGCCACAGCCGACATCGGGAATATTAATGCAGACTTTATTGCCAACATTGCCGATAGAGATGGTGATGGTAATGGCCTTGGTGGTGCCATTTATACCAACAGAAGTCTTGACTTTTTAGCCGATAGCAAGATGAATATCTTTAGTGGTAATATGGATAGCACAGGATATAATGCCATACATATTGTAGATAGTGGGCATGGACTGAGTTTAGACCTTGATTTTAACATGCAACAGTCCGGTTCTTTTATGCTTAATGATAGCATTACCGCCAATGTACCCGGCGCATATGATGTGAATATTGAAGGGGAGGATGCGACTAATAACATTTTTTACCTTAATAATGCAATTACTGGTGTCAACCTTATCTCCGTTACCAACGCCACCCTAAGCATGGGTTCTGTGACCCATGCTGACGGCAATACATATACAGGTAAGTTAGAGAGCCTTGGCTCCGTTGAGTTTGGTGCTTATTCCACATTCGTAGTGGATGCCAATAACCTAGAGAATAATACAGTCATAAAGGCTGCAACAACAAAAGATGGCTCACTTAGAGTAGCTGACACAGCAAGGCTGCACATTTCCGGTGTGAGCGCTGGTGATAGCATAAAGATTGTGGAAGGCTTTACCTATGAGTACAGCACCATTGAGGCCGGAGGCTGGAGTGGTGCAAACCTCACCACCCCAAGTTCCTTGCTGGTGGCTACAGCGGAAGATTTTGATCCTGCTGTCGGTGATTATACAGTGACTATAAACGCCGCAACCGCCGAACATTTACGCTCCATCTATCCGGATTTGAGTAAAAAAACGGCTCAGCTTTTAACCGGTGTGGACCCTGATGACGTAGACTCCTACTTTGCCGCCTTGTTTAGTGATAAGCTTGGCAAGAATGCTCCCCGAGAAACCACCCTGCGTACCGAAGCCCTCATGCGCATTGCCCACGTGGCAGGCCTGCAAAGAACAGGTTTTAATGTGGGTAAGAGTTTTGCTAACAATATTTTGGGTCGTCTTGCAAACTTTGGTATAAAAAATTCTCCCATCCAAAGCCAGCAGATGGGAACCAAACAAGGCATCCCCAGCGGAAGCAGTGTTGAAGGCGAAGGCTTAAGCGCAGGACAAAATGGGCAAAATGCGCAAGGCATGAAAAATGGCGTGGCGTTGTGGATTTCGCCGCTCTATCAATATAGCAATGTGCACGGCGTGGACGTGGGCGCTTTCAAAAATGGCTACGAAACCGGCCTTGGCGGCTTGACCCTTGGGGCGGATTATACCTTTAATGACATCTTTCGTGTGGGGCTGGCATTTAACGTGGGCGCAGGCTATACCGAGAGCACTGGGGATTTTTACGATACCAACAATGACTTTGATTTCTGGGGCTTATCGCTCTATGGCGGATTGAGTAAGGATAACTTCACCCTCATGGCGGATGTGGGCTATAGCTCCGTGTATGGCGAGCTCACGCAAGATACCGCCGCTGGGCTGGGCTTTTCCACCTTGAAGGCCGATACCCAAAGTGACGTGTGGACGGTGGGCCTTACGGCGGCGTATACCTTTAAGACGGACTTCATAGATATTACGCCCCATGCCGGTGTGCGCTATATGCACGTGACCACCTACGGCTTTGACACCAAGAGCAATGGAGTGGTGCAAGTGCATAGCGGTGAAATCAATCAGGGAGTGTGGTACTTCCCCGTGGGCGTGACCTTTAGTAAGGATATTGTGAGCCAAAGCGGCTGGACTTTCACACCAAAGCTTGATTTAGGCTTCATCGCTGCCGCTGGGGAGCTGGACGCAAGGTCTGTGACCAGCATTCCAGGCGTTGCCGGAAGTGCCGAATATAGCATGAAAAGCGTGGACGGCTTCGCCTTCAACGGCGGCGTTGGCTTTGACCTTGCGCATAAGGACAATGGCGTGAGCGTGGGCGTAAACTATAATGTGCAAGCAAGCGAACACGAAACCAGCCATATGGTTAACGCTGTTTTTAAGTTTGAATTTTAACAAATAGCTTTTGGAAGACTATAATAAAGGGGATGGGGTGAAAGCTCTATCCCCTTATCTTATACAAAATGCCAGTATCCCTCCCCTTGTCATGACTTTTTATCAAACAATACCACTCCAATATATTTTTTTCTCCGCTCTTAAGGCAATTGCTATCATAAAAACCTTTTACGTTGCGTCATTTCCTTCTGGAGCGCGGAAAAGCAATACCAAGGGCTTTCATGCGTGAGCGTAAGGTAGATGGATGCATTTGAAGGAGCTCGCTTACGCTATTTTTACCTTGAATTTTGCCATGACATTGTACAAGAGCATCTTGAGTTTCTTTAAGGTGCAGGACATTTTTACTATAGCATAGAGTATTGCCAACTACTGAGCGTGTTTGCGTGTGCAAAAAAGAAAAATTCAATTCATTTTTTTCCGTGGCCACAGCATTGATCAAAGCTCGTTCAACGGCATAGCGAAGTTGACGCACATTACCATGCCACGAATATTCTGGCAGAAAATTTAGTGTAGCATAGGTGATTTTTGGAGCTTTTTTTATGCTGAACAGAGGTGCTCCCCATCCCCCTGTCCGAAGGATGGGGAGCACCTCTGAAGTCGCGACTAGCTCACATTATATTGCGTGGAAGAGAGTATGATATATTTATTGCTCGCACTTTTTATATGTTCTTCCTTTGCTTTGGCAATAGTATGCTAAAAGTAGAGCCATTTGCAGTATCTTCAAGAGAAATAGTGCCGTGCATACATTCTATGGCGGATTTAGCAATGGACAAGCCAAGGCCAAAATGTCCGTCTTTGCCCTTATAAAATTTTTCAAAAATATGAGGTCTGTCCAGTATAGAAATACCATCTCCGTCATCAGCAATGGTGATAATTACAAAATCATTTTCTGCATTAATTGTAACGCATGTATTTTTTTGGGCATAGCGAAGTGCATTAGTGAGTATATTATTTACACATTGGTAAAACAATTCTTCGTTGATGTAAATTTCTCCATCAAGTACGGATTTTAACTCAATTTTGATAGATTTTGTTTGTGCTATTTGCCGTGTGTTTTGCAGTATTTTGCTTACTGCTTTAAATGCAGATATTTGCGTATATTCAGTATGGAAAGAGCTATTTTCAATTCTTGATAATGATAAAATATC
>CAYJHS010000176.1:0-5913 GCA_964369815.1 uncultured Desulfovibrionaceae bacterium | reverse complement strand
ATGTAGCATATTAGCTTGCATTCCATACCCTAAGCGTGCGATATATAAGGCGTTAAAACGTGGTTCGACCATTGCCATAATGGGTAGGGTAAGTACGGGCGTACCAAGGTACAAAGATTCTGTCATAAGGGTATGCCCGCCGCCTTGAATAACATAAGAACCACCTTCAAGGAGTTCTAAAAAAGCATCTTCAGATTTTTTCTTAAAAATAACGTTACCTTCACGCCCTTCTTCTTGCTGGTAGCCAAAAACATAGCAGGTGCGGTCTGTGGCTTGAAGCAAAAAATCCACCAAGGAACGATGCGTGGTATTGCTTTGATATACAAGCACATGTCCGTCGTCTCTTGGGCGTGAAGCGAGCACTTTGTCACGCAAAATTGGTGGTACCACCATGGCATTGTATCGTTTGCTCACTGGTGGTGCATAAAAGGATACAATGAGGTTTTGCGCTGTGGGTCTAAAAAGATGCTTAGGAGTAATGCCTTGTACATAATAATCAAATAGCATGTCTCGGGGTAAATCATGCTCACAACAAGTAATGACGTGTTGGTGGTCAAGGGTTAAGCATTCTATTTGTAAGCGCTCTGCAGCTCGTGGCACAAAATACTCTAAGTCGGTCATGCACACGTCTGGTTTAAAATTTTCTATAATTTTGATGGCTTCATTAATATATTTTTCTTTGTGTATAAGGGTAGGGACGGCCTTTTTGATGGTAGCAAAAAGATCTACTTGGTAGTCTTTAAACACGGTACCAAGGTTTGGTAGCGTTGCCACAGGAAACTCATCTTTAAAAATATTTAACGCATCATCATTGGCTACGAATAAAAATTCATGTTGGCTAAGCTTTCTGGCAATGGTTAAGCCACGCATGGCGTGACCATGCCCAGTGCCATGAATGCCGTACACAATCCGTGCCATATGTTCTTATTCCTTCGCATATTTATTAAAGTTTTATGTAACTTAGCATAGGAAATATATATGGTCAATGCTTGTAGCAGAAGGTAAATAGCGCAAGGATGCAAAGGCAATAGCATTTCCTTATCCCTTTGTATTCATCGAGGCTAACAAAATCTGCAGTATGGAAAACCGTGACCATAAAAAACAATCCACAAAAAAAACATTTGCTTGCCGTGCAAAAAGCCATTACTTTAAATTTTCATTTATGTTTTTCATTACCAAAAGGAACCTTTATGTCTACAAAACACAACGAGAGTTTAACCGCTGGCAATATAGTTATTGGTGTCATCGGCGGTAGTGGCCTTTATAGCATGGATGGCTTTAAGAGTGCGGAAGAAATAAGCCTCACTACGCCCTATGGCGCTCCTTCAGCTCCTCTTGTAGTAGGAGAAATGTACGGCATTAAAACTATTTTTCTTGCTCGTCATGGGCGTCACCACCATCTTTTGCCATCTGAGATTCCTTATCAGGCCAATATATATGCCTTGAAAAAAATGGGAGTGACGCACATTTTAGCGGTTTCTGCCGTAGGTTCTTTAAGAGAAGAAATGCCACCTCGAGATTTGGTTGTGGTAGATCAATATATGGATTTTACAAAAAATCGCACATCTACTTTCTTTGGCGGAGGGCTTGTGGCGCACGTGAGCATGGCACGACCCACTTGCAAAAACCTGAGTACTATCATGTATAATTGTGCAAGCAGTATTCTTGAAAATAGTAATGAAAATATTCACAGCTGCGGTACTTATTTGTGTATGGAGGGGCCACAATTTTCAAGCCTTGCCGAGTCATTGCGTTACAAATTTCTTGGAGCAGATGTCATTGGCATGACTAATATGCCCGAGGCCAAGCTTGCCCGTGAAGCACAAATAGCCTATGCGCCGCTGTGCATGATTACCGACTATGACTGTTGGCATGGCGTGGATGATGAAGTTAATGTGCATATGCTTCTTGATAATTTAAGGGCTTGCGCTGAAAACGCTCGCAAAATTGTTGCCGCCACCATTGAACAGGTGAGCATACAAAAACCTTGCTCCATTGCCCACCATGCCCTCGAAACTGCAGTGTACTCACCCTATGATAGCTTGAGTACAGAAAAAAAGGAACTTCTGGATTTTTTACGAGGGGCATAAAGCTTTATATTGGATATGTGTACGCTTGTCACTGTTTTGTAACAATGTCACCATTTTTTTGACGCAAACATATTTTTAACTTCCGCAAGTAACAGTTATAAAAACTGTTGCAGTGATATACTCTTAAACCATAAGGTACTGTTGTTATAAAATTTTGAAAGGCATTTTTGAGGAAAATTTCACCTATAGAGATTATCCCTCAAAGAGCTTTGCTAGCAGCCGGAATGCAAGGAAAAAATATGTCTCAGGAACTGGTGCTCATCGTCGAAGATGAAGCGGATATACGTGATTTATTAGCCTTTACTCTTGAAAGAGCAGGCTTTGAAACCATTCAGGCCGAGGAGGGGCTGCTTGGGCTTGAGCTTGCTCGGGCGCGGCATATTGATATTATTTTGCTTGATGTCATGTTGCCCAAGAAAGACGGTTTTCAAGTATGTAAAGAACTGGAACGGGATGCAAGCACAGCGCATATACCCATTATTATGCTTACTGCTCGTGGCGAAGAGGTGGATCGCATCGTAGGGCTGGAGCTGGGTGCCGACGACTATGTGGTAAAGCCTTTTAGCGTGCGTGAGCTTATTTTGCGCATTCGGGCTATTTTGCGCCGGCAAGAGCAGGTTCAACAAAACCCAAGCCTGCAAAAACACGGCATTCATCTTGATCCTTCTGCCCACATTGCCACAGTGCAAGGGCAAGCGTTGGAGCTTACCGCTACGGAATTTCGCCTTTTGGAGGATGTCATGCGCCATGCCGGTTCGGTGCGTTCTCGTGAACAACTTCTAAATAGCGTGTGGGGCTATCAATTTGAAGGTTACGCTCGCACGGTAGACACGCATGTGCGTAGATTACGTGCCAAGCTTGGGGTTTGTGCAGAAAATCTTGAAACTGTGCGTGGCGTCGGCTATCGTTTTAAGGCTTAATATGTCGTTGCGCGTAAAGTTTTTTTTGACCGCATTTGCCATATTTTTTGTTGGCTTATGGGCTTTGCCACACGTGGTGCCCAACCTTTCGCAACTAAAGCCTTTGCAACATGCTCTAACCTATATCCTTTTTGCCATCATTATGGCTGGGTTTGTGAGCGTTGCTTTATACTTTTACGTGCTCAATGACTTTCAGCAGTTGCTTGATTTTATTAAAAAATTAACAGAAGGGCAGTTTAATCGACGTTTATATATTAATGCCGCCCATCCCACCGCTGTTTTAGCAACGCCCATGAATGCCATGCTCACGCACTTTGAAACGTGCTTGCAAGACCTTAATGCCAACAATGAACAGCTGCGAACCATTTTAAATACCATGAATGAAGGGGTGTTGGTGCTCACGCCTAGTGGGAGTATTCAGCATTATAACAGAGCCTTACGGCGTATGTTTCCGCAGGTAGAAAATTTTAAAGGTCTGCAAGTGGTGGAAGCTATCCCCGTGCCGGGCTTACAACAAGCGGTAGATGAAATTTTGGCTATTCCCTCTTCTAATGCAGGACAGGGCAATAAAAATTATCAATCCCTGCAGATAGAGCTAGGCCCTGAAAGATTTTTTTCTGTGCATTTAACTCGTGCCAGTAACAATGACCTATCCTTGGGAGCTGTGGTGGTTTTTCACGATATCAGCCCCATCGTACGTCTTGAAAGGGTTCGTCGTGACTTTGTGGCTAATGTTTCTCATGAGCTACGCACGCCCCTCACGGCTATTCAAGGGTATGCTGAAACCTTGTCCACGACGGAAGGCTTTCCAGAAGAGTATAAACGCTTTGTGGAAATTATTCGCAAAAATGGCGCATATTTAGCGCGTATGGTGGAAGAGCTTTTAGCATTGGCACGGCTTGAAAATACGCACATGCCTCTGCCCATAAGCGAAGTGAGCGCTGTAGAAAGCGTGCAGGCCGCCACTGCTTTATGTCGTTTGCAGTTGGATATGCGGCGTATTCGTGTGAAAATTGAATTTGACGAAAATACGCTCCTTAAAGCTAATGCGCAGCACTTGACTCAAGTTTTTAGAAATCTCTTAGAAAATGCCGGACGCTATGCGCCGGAAGGAGATGAAATTGTTGTGAAAGGTACGAGCATCCCAAAAGATGCAACAGAAAATGCCGGCATGACAATTTTTAGTATTTGTGATAAGGGTACAGGCATTCCAGAAGTGGACAGCATGCGTATTTTTGAACGTTTTTATCGTGTAGAAAAACATCGTAGCCACGGCTCAACCGGCCTTGGCCTTGCCATTTGTAAACACACTGTAGAACGCCTTGGCGGACATATTTGGGTGGAAAGTCCGTCAGGGGAGTTTGCTACAGTATTTCATTTCACCATACCCACCTTTATTGGAGAGCAGTGTGAGCACAGAGCACAAGCTAGTAGCTAACAATGTTGACTTTTTTTACGGGGCAGCACAGGCATTATATGATGTGAGCCTAGACTTTCCTGCCAATCAGGTCACTGCCCTTATTGGTCCTTCTGGTTGCGGCAAAAGTACATTTTTGCGTTGCTTAAACCGTATGAATGACCTGATTCCCGGTGCAAAAGTGCAAGGAAAAATCACCCTTGACGGCAAAGATATTAATGCACCAAGTTCTGACGTGGTGGCTCTGCGCCGCAAGGTGGGCATGGTCTTTCAAAAACCCAACCCCTTCCCCAAGACTATTTTTGAAAATGTAGCCTATGGACTGCGCGTTAACGGCATTAAAGACGAAAGCCTTATTGCCGGTACCGTAGAAGATGCGCTTAAACGTGCCGCCATCTTTGATGAAGTAAAAGATCGCTTACACAGCTCCGCCCTCGGCCTTTCCGGCGGACAACAACAACGCTTGTGTATTGCCCGCGCACTGGCGGTAGGACCAGAAGTGCTCCTTATGGATGAGCCGGCTTCTGCCCTTGACCCCATTGCTACACAAAAAATCGAAGAAGGCATTCACGAGCTTAAACACCAGCTTACCATCATTATTGTAACACATAACATGCAGCAGGCCGCTCGTGTTTCGGACTTTACAGCCTTCTTCTATATGGGTAAGCTCATTGACCACGATATTACGGACACAATCTTCACACGTCCTGCACAAAAACAAACAGAAGATTACATAACTGGGAGGTTTGGCTAATGTCTATGAAAGAAAGTCAATTACAACAGATGCTTGTTACTTTGCGCACCCGCCTTTTGGTTATGAGTGCCATGGTGGGGCTCGCCCTTGATGACGCGTGCAAAGCCTTTAAGGAAGGAGATGTGGGACGTGCCAGTGCCGTTATTGATGGCGATAGCGCCATTAACGACATGGAAAACGAAATTGATGCCATGGCCTTGAGCATCCTAGCCCGTACTCAGCCTGTGGCTTGCGACTTGCGCCTAGTGATTTCTGCCCTGCGCATGGTGCTTGACCTTGAACGCATCGCCGACGAATGCGCCCGTATGGCAGAAATTACTGTGCTTCTCGGAGATACGAATATTGATGAACCAGAAGTTATTCAAGAAATCAGTCAGCTTATGAAGACGGCACGCAATATTTATACCGCAGCCATTGACGCCTTCCGTGAGGGAGATGCCAAAAAAGCTCTGCGTGTGCGTCAACATGAAGACGAAGCCGCTCTCCTTGATGTGCGTATTATGCACAGGCTCACCCATAATAATAAAATTGATGCTCACATCTCTATACATCTTATGCTTATTAGCCGCACCTTGAACCGTGTATGGCGCCAGTCCATGAACCTTGCCGAAAATACCTACTTTATTTATGCCGGCGAAAACTTAAAGCATAAACGTGTGTAGTTAGACGTTTTTTTCTGGGGGAGGGGAACTTTTTTGAAAAAAAGTTCCCCTCCCCCAGCCCCCCACCCCT
>CAYJHS010000175.1:0-5933 GCA_964369815.1 uncultured Desulfovibrionaceae bacterium | reverse complement strand
TTTTTTGAAGGGGGGGCTGGGGGGAAACTTTTGTTCACAAAAGTTTCCCCCCAGAAAATCCAAACTATTTTTCAAGTGACAATGCCATGCTAGAAATACACCGCCTCCCCCTCCTTTCTTGACTTCCTACGCTTGCTAACATAAAATATTATTTTGCATTAAATAATTTGCTTCTATATAAGGATTGATTTTTATGGATAGTTCTGATCAAAAAAAGTCTGCACCCCTCAATACCGCTGCCTTACTTGCTAAAAAGCATAATGAGCAAAAGCAGCATCAACACAAACCGCACTTTGAAAAACAAGAGAAATCCTACCCTACTGTTACAGTGCAAGACCAAAAACCAAATAATCTTCCTGACATGAATGCTATGCTCAATACAGCCAGTGCCGCCGTTTCCAATATTTCCATGGACACACCAAAGTCATGGTTTCACAAAGGTTTGGGCTATGCCAAAGGCTTTGCCGCTCGTGTACTGGTAAACTTTGGTGCCATAGTGAGCGCTGGTGTTATCACCATGAGTCTCCCCACCGACGACGCTTTTATCCCCTTCTTTTCAGCATATTTAGGGCTTATTTGCCTTGTGGCACGCGGTACAAGCTTAAAAGGAGATTGGCTTGTACCCACCATTCTTGGCTTACTACAAACCATCATTGCCATTGCTCTTGGCTTTTCCATGCCCGAGGCACTCTTTTGGGGGGGAGCCAGCACGTGGCTGCAGCGTCTTTTTATAAAACGCTTTAATATGGGTACAGAGTGGGTCACTGGTGCATGCCTTGCCCCCCTTGCATTTGTCCTTGCCCCGGCACTCATAACCCAAGTTCCTTTCATCCTTTCCTTCTGCACTTTCACTGCCGCAGGCGTCGTATATGGGCAACTCCATACTCGCCTTGAAGCCAGAAGACGTGACATTGAAGCCCAAAAACAAAAAGATGAAAAGAAAAAGGAAGAAAAGGAAAAAGAAGAAAAGCGCCGTCAAGAGATAGCCAATGACCCCTTATATATACATACGGAGTCCATTGCCGAATTGCGCACAAAACTACTCCTTCTCCCCAAGGAAATGCAGCCCACCTTAGTTAATTTAACCAACTCTGCCGACGCCATCATTACCTGTATGCGTGAAGACCAAAGAGACCATACTGCAGGAGAAAAGTTTTTCAAGCGCTACTTGCCAGCCACACACTCTGTGCTGGAAAATTATTGCAAGCTTGCCGGTTCTGCCATGAGCAATGATGCTTCCGCTAAGAATATTCACACAGCATTGAAGGAAAGTGAAGAAGTCCTTAAAAGACTAGAGCTTGCTTTCAAAGAAGAACACAGTACCTTACTCCGCAATGATGTGGATGATTTTTCTGCGGATTTACGGGTGTTGGATACCTTACTCAAAATGGACGGTCGCTAATAGTAAAGGGCTAAAAAAGCGTAAACTTACGCATCCGCTAAAACATTAAAACATTCAGTCCGCTTATGTATGTCTCTATACACAGCGTATCCTGAATGTTTTTTTACGCTTTTCACTGATATGTATAAAAATACTGGCATCAATTACATCGATGCCAATTGTATTTTTATACATATCAGTGAAAACGTAACTTCATATAACGCAAGAATTTTTCATTGCAAAGCAGAAAACGCTACCTATGAGGATGTGGCAAAATGCCATTGGTGTCGATGCAATTGACACCAGCATTTTGCCACATCCTCATAGGTAGCGTATAACCAACAAATATTTTATAAGAATTATACTTGCAGGGCTGTAAAGTCAGCAAATTTTTCCATACGCATGGTAAGAGCTTTAAGCATATTCAAGCGATTGGTGCGCAATGGCACATCGTCACACATGACCATTACCGAATCAAACAATGCGTCAATGGCAGGACGTATTTCCAAAAGCAGTTGCGGGATGGCGTCAAAATCATCAGCCTGCCACAAAGCGTCAAAGCGTGGCAACAGCGTATCCAAACTCTGCGCCAAAGCTTTTTCTGCATCCTCTTGTAAGAGTGCAGTGTTATATTCGCCATTTAAGGCAAGTTCTTGTCCTTGTTTGCGGATAATGTTGGATACTCGCTTAAAAGTTTGCACTGCGGCGACAAACTGTTCACTCTTATGGAGTTTTGTTAAAGCCTGCAAACGCTTAGAAGCCACATATACATCACTGCTTTCAGCACCAAGCACAGCATCCACCAAAAGAGTTTCACCGCCTTGACCTTGCCAGTAATTTTTTACACGGGCATAGAAAAATTCTTCTAGTTTTTCTATGCATGCTTCTCCCTGTAATTTCCACGCGATATCGCCATAAAGCTCCTGCGCTTTTTGAAAAAACAAACGCACATCAAGACGCATATCAAATTCTAAAATGCAGCGAATGACGCCAAGGGCGCAACGTCGTAAAGCATTGGGATCCGCCGCACCGGTGGGAATCATGTTCAATCCGAAACAACCCACAAGAGTATCTACTTTATCGGCCATGGACAAAAACGCACCCAGCAAGGTGCTCGGCACAGCACTATCGGGGCCAGCAGGTAAGTATTGCTCTTGCAAAGCTTTAGCAACAGCTTCTTTTTCGCCTTTTTTGCGGGCATAGATACCCCCCATGATGCCTTGCAAAGTGTCAAATTCACCCACCATGCCCGATACGAGGTCGGCTTTAGAAAGACGCCCTGTACGAGCAGCGTCTTCCTTCGTAGGCTGGGTAGCAATCTTTGCATTTTGCAACTGGCAATTTTCCACAAGCCACACACAAAGTTGCTCAAGGCGGCGAGTTTTATTCCCCATGGAACCTAGAGGCCCTAAGAAAATAACACTATCTAACTTTGCGAGCCATGCATCAAAGTCCATCTCAAGATCGGTGCGCCAGAAAAAGCGGGCATCTTCAAGGCGAGCTCGTAAAACACGCTCCCAACCTTTTTGTACCACCTGCATATCTTGCGCTTGGGTATTAGAAACCGTGAGAAAATATGGTAAAAGTGCACCATTGGCATCTTCCACCCCAAAGCTCTTTTGATGACTCTCCATACTGGTAAGCAAAGCTTCACGAGGCACTTCAAGGAAGGAGGGGTCAATATTTCCAATAATAGGCACAGGATGCTCACACAATCCCTGCACTTCCTGTAATAAAGATTCCTTCCACAAAATAGTATTACCAGTACCAAGGGCAGCGGCGGCCGCATTGCCCCCATCAATAATGGTTTGACGGCGCACCGCTCCATCAGGTTCTACACCTGCAACGCTACGCACGGTGTCCAAATATTCGGCAGCGCTCTTGATTTCTATAGCTATATCAGCATCTTTTTTGCCATGAATTCTATGTCCCCACGTCACATTTGACGAGGTAACAGGCCCTACACTAAAAGGTATGACTACATCGTCAAAAAGTGCTAAAATCCAGCGTAATGGACGAGCATAGGCAAAGCTTTGTGCCCCCCAACGCATTTTTTTGGGAAAAGGTAGGCTAGCAATAATCGCCGGGCATATATCTTCTAAAAGCTTTGCGGTCAGCGCACCGCCGCTTTGCTTACGCACGGCAACATAGGCTCCCTTTGGGGTTTCCTCTAAAAAAACATCCTTTAACTCTACATTATTAGTACGCAAAAATCCTTCCAGCGCCTTAGTAGGTTTACCTTCGCTATCATAAGCCACGCGCTGCGGCGGGCCGGAAATAAGCTCTTCTTTTTCCTGCTGTACAGGCAAAATATCTTCTAAAAAAACCACAGCACGACGAGGGCTTGCAAGAACACGCACCTTGCCGTACGCTATGGCATTTTCTTCCAAAGCGGCACTAAAACGTTTTTCAAGTTCCACCTCTTGCATAGGCAAAAATCGTGCAGGTAATTCTTCACTACCAATTTCAAGAACAAATAAAGACATATCTTTTCCTCTATTTCTGCGGCGTTGGGAGTAATGGATAGCCAAGATCTTCACGCTGTTTAGCATAAATATGCGCTACCCCCGAAGCCAAAGCCCGCACCCTACCAATATAGCCTGTGCGTTCAGTAATGGAGATGGCGCCACGAGCATCCAATAAATTAAAAGTATGCGAACACTTTAAGCAATAATCATAGGCCGGCCAAGGCAAATTCAACTCAATAAGTTTTTTGCACTCTTGTTCGCATTCATTAAAAAATTGCAAAAGCATGCTGGCATTACTTTCTTCAAAATTATAGCGGGATTGCTCCACTTCATTTTGATGATACAAATGCCCATAAGTCACATGTTCATTCCACTTAAGGTCATATACAGACTCAACGCCCTGTAAATACATAGCAAGACGCTCAAGGCCATAGGTCAGCTCTACACTTACAGGATGCAAGTCTATACCGCCAACTTGCTGAAAATAGGTGAATTGTGTCACTTCCATGCCATTTAACCACACTTCCCAGCCAAGTCCCCATGCACCAAGAGTGGGAGACTCCCAATCATCTTCCACAAAGCGAATATCATTTTTACTAGCATCAAGACCAAGGGCACTTAAGCTTTCAAGATATAATTCTTGAACATTTTCAGGGGAAGGTTTCAAAATCACCTGAAATTGAAAGTAGCGCTGCAAACGATTAGGGTTTTCACCATAACGTCCATCAGTGGGACGTCTGGAAGGCTCCACATAAGCCACAGACCATGGTTCAGGGCCAATAACACGCAAAAAAGTATGCGGATTAAAAGTACCTGCGCCACATTCAATGTCTACGGGTTGCTCAATAACACACCCATTTTTTGCCCAAAAGTTTTGCAAGGTTAAAATAATATCTTGAAAATACATATACATCCTTTTATTATCTAAACTGTTAGTATATTGTTTTAAACTATTTAAATAGCCATTAAGCGTAACTACATACGTCGAAAGCGCCCATCCTCCCATCGAATACCAAGATGATATTGAACAAAACCATCTACAGCACAAAAACATGCATGGCGCTCTTGCGCTGCAAGTAAAGCCGGACTCCACTCACTAGGTGGCAAAACCTCTACTCTATGTAAAAGTTGCAACACAGCCGCAGGTATTTGCATAGCATAGGCTAAAGATTTTCCCGGTGCCGCACAACTTTTGCAACGACAAATACCTTCATCCATATGAAAAATTATCTCTGTCATTTCCCGCCCACACACAGCACAGCCATGCCACGCAGGGGCAAAGCCTTGCTCCGAAGCAATGCGCAAACGAAACAACACAGGAAGTAAAGCATGAGGTGCACTCTCTTCTTCAAAAAGCAAAAGCATCTCTTGCAAAAGCCCGTAAGCCTTTGCAGCGCCATCTTGCGCAATGCCAAAGGATTCTAAAAATTTTATGCAGTTCATAACCATGCCAAGGCGCCCAAAATCGTAGCGTAACCTTTGGGGACCGCGCACCAAAGAACCTTCTTCCAATGCCATATATTGCCCATTACGGCTACTTTTTACGCGACAAGTAATGGTATTAAGCACATCTAAGCAACCGCAAAAACGACGGCGACTACGACTCCCCCCAAAAGCAAAGACTGTCATAAGTCCCTGTTTTTGCGACAAAATACGTAGCCACATGTCCCTTTCCCGAAACTTGCCGGTTTGGAGAACTACCGCTGCGTCATTCCATTCCATAAAAACCCAATATTAGACTGTTGGTAGAGTTTTCTGGGGAAAAACTTTTGTTTATTAAATCCACAGTTAATGTTTATTTTCTGAGGGGAAACTTTTGTGAACAAAAGTTTCCCCCCAGACCCCCCTTCAAAAAACTTTTAGTGCGTTGGAACTTTTTTGTTTATATATACACTTTGCCGCAATGAAAAACAGAAGGGGGGATACCGAAAATTATGAGTAGGCGCAGCTTTGCTGTCGCCGTTTAACGAATAATTTTCGTACTATCGCATAAGCAGGAAACTTTTGTGAACAAAAGCTTCCCCCCAGACCCCCCTTCAAAAAACTTTCAATGCGTTGGAACTCTAGTGTTTTAATAATATTTT
>CAYJHS010000174.1:0-5941 GCA_964369815.1 uncultured Desulfovibrionaceae bacterium | reverse complement strand
TAGGCTTTTTATTGCTCCAATCAGGTATATCTGTATGCACTCCTTGCGCAAAAAAAGGCACCTTCCTTGTGAGAAATCAAAAATACTTGTAAAAAGCAGCTCATGATTAAGCTGTTATTACTTCTATGTCAGAAGAGGAAATTTTTTTATGCTAGGTACAATTGTAAATTGTTTAGCCATTGTGGGTGGTACGCTTTTGGGGCTATTGCTTAAAAATGGTGTGCAGGATAAATATAAAGAAATTATTATGCAGGCTATTGGGATTTCAATTGTTTATGTAGGGCTTGCAAGTGCTTTGTCGGCATTAATAAAAGATAAGCCGCACCCATTGCTTTTCATTATTGCTCTTGTACTTGGTGCTATTATTGGTGAATTTTTAAAAATAGAGCAGCATTTAGAGCAAATAGGTAAGTTGCTCGAATCTAAAATGCGCAACTCGTCTAATATTGCTCAAGGTTTTGTTACGGCAAGTCTTATTTATTGTGTTGGCGCCATGGCAATTTTGGGCTCTATTAAAAGTGGGTTGACAGGCGATCATACAACTTTGTTTATTAAGAGTATTCTTGACGGTGTGTTGTCTCTTCTTTTGGCTACATCTTTTGGAATTGGTGTTGCGTATTCTGCCATTTCTGTTTTGTTGTATCAAGGTTGCATCACTCTATTTGCCGCAAGCTTACAGTCTTTTATAACACATGACATGATACGAGAAATTAGTATTGTCGGCGGCATTCTCATCTCTCTTATTGGTACAAATTTGTTATCAATTACCAAAATCAAAGTTGGAAATATGTTACCAGCGGTTACAATACCAGTTTTTTACTATCTTGTGTCTGATTTACTTTTTTAATATAGGTTATGTACAAATACTACTATAGATATTATTGGTATAAAGTGATGAAAATTTTAAGATGATAAATCCATAACTTCTTGTAAAGCTCTCTGTAAATATGGTGTCAGCGCATGTACTTGCGTGGCAGGAGTTGGCTGTGCCAGTTGTGCAAGTACTCGATTGGTTTTAATGGCAATGGTACACGCCTCGTGCATGGAGACTCCGCTGGCAAGTAGACCTGTGGTAATGCCGGTCACCAAATCGCCTGTGCCTCCGATGGCTTCCATGCTTGGGGTTGAAGGCGAAGTTACTGTAGCTAGAATTTCACTTCCATGTACAACATAATCTTTGCTCCCTTTTATAATAAGATTTTTTGCTACATTGCCGTGGCTCACTGCACGAGAGAGTAAGTCCTCCACGGCATGTTCTGTGTCTAATAAAAATCCACGCGTATAAAAGGGATGCGGCGCCAATTCATCGGCAAGAAAGGCCATTTCTCCAAGGTCCGGTGTAAAAAGATCGTAGTAGTCAGCATAACCACTCATCTTAGCAGCATACATAAAGCCGGCATCTGCTACTAAAATCGGACGAGGCTGGCTTTCCGGCAAGGCTTGTAGTCCCATAAGCACCTTATTATGCCCATCTACATCGGGAAAAAGATAATGAAATGTCACGCCATTAAGGGAATATTCAGCTTGCAAGTGCGCAATATTTTCTGCAAAATAAGCATAGGCCGCACGACTACCGTCGCCTTTGCCTTTGTCCCCTGCACATATAATATGTGGCGTTTCTACATCGAAATGCGCACACACCAAGGCTGCTGCCGTAGCAAGCGTTTCTATGCCTCGCTCTAGTCGTAAGCTTTGGCCTTGAGGACTTATGATGGCATTATCACCCAACGTATACTTTCCATGAAATAAAGTGCCCGCTGGCACTTGGGGACTTGTGCCCATGATTAACCACATGCTAGTAACCGCCTTGCTTCGCTAAAAGCTTTTTGTAAGGAATAACAACATAAAGTTTGCCCCATGTGGCGCGGTTCTTGTGCTTCCCTTAAAGGTAAACCTACTAATTTATGCGCTAAATAGGGAACATCGGGGCAACCACCTCCAGAAATATTCACAATGAGTAGGCTCTCCTTATCCACAGTGATTTTCATATTGGCCGCACGCACCATAAGCCATTGCCCAAAATCTTGTACTTGATATAAAGAAACTGGCTCCAATAAATTATGTGCAATGGGTAAGAGCTCAATGGGCGCGTTGTTTGTCTTTTCCAATAATTGAATAATAGCAATTTCATACATTAATTCAATGACTAAAATCATATCACAACCACGGTGCATGTCCGGCGGTGGCGCTTTTACTTCCACATCAAAACCTGCAGCTTTAAGTGTATTTTCTGCTTTAATAACGGCTCCTGTATGCTCAAAAATAAGCATACCCCTGTCGGAAATAGGGACTTGTTTTGCTGGCTGTGATGAAAAAATATTTTTTATTTTACTAAGTAATTGCATAAATCTACCTTTGCAAAAAACATATATTTTTATTTACTAAATTCTCAGGGGGAAACTTTTGTTAACAAAAGTTTCCCCCTGACCCCCTTCAAAAAACTTTCAATGCGCTATTACCTTATTGTTTAAATATACATCTTGCCGCAATAAAGATTAGAAAGTGTTCTGTACTTATATAATCCATCCCCGTGGGGGATGGGTATTGGGCGCGTTTTGGTAGAGGATGGGGGCTCCTTCCCCCAACATAAGCTATCCTTTAGTCAAAGTAAGCTCGGTGCAATGGCCTTTACTTTCGCTTCTAACAGTATAACCATTATTTTGTGCAGCTCGAGTGACATTTTCGAGGCTTGCTTCGTTATCAACAATAACTTGCACAGCATCGGGGTTTTCTTTTTTGATATGTTGCAAGACCAAAAGCACAGGTTGTGGGCATGACAGGCCACTGGTATCAATAAGTATCATTATGCACCTCTTTTAGAGTTAAAGAAGCCAATGCCAAGGCAAAGCACAAGGCAAGTTATGGTAGCAAATGCGCTGTTGGCGGCAATGCCAGCAGGGGATGCAGCAACGCTGAAGTTATGAGCCATGGCAGCACCAACGAGCATACCAATTACGAAGGTGGCGGCATCATTATCACCTTCCCCTGCCATGAAGAGTTGGCGCCCTGGGCAGCCGCCGGCAAGAGCAGAGGCTAAACCCACCACGAGCATGGAGAGGAAGTTCCAAAGGCCGTCAGTATGGGCAATGGGTTGTTTATCAAAGCCTGGATTGAAGGAGCCAAGGGCATAATTAGCTATAAATGCCACAGCGAGCAATGAAATGACACCCCAGAAAAGGTGCGTTTGCTTAAAGAGGATGAGGTCACGCATGGCTCCCATGGTGCAGAAGCGACTGCGCTGGGCAATGAAGCCGATGACAAGACCAACACCAAGCGCAGTAAAAATGGGCGCGTGCATAGCGCAGGGGCCTTTGAGAGAGTAGTTCAAAATACCGGACTTTGCTTGTCCATCCACAAAAGGGTAGAAGTAGATAAGAGTCAAAAGAGCTAGCATGAGTATGGGAAAGAGTAGGCCGGACACCTTGGCTTGCACATGACTGCGCCCAAGGGTATAGCCTTGACGAAAAAAGATAGTACCAATGCCAACACCCACGAAGATACCAAGGAGGCCAAGGATAGCATTCCAATCTCCACCTGCAAGGCGTAATAAAGTACGCCATGGGCAGCCAAGAAAGACCAATGCAGTCATGGCAGCCATAAAGCCAAGGGCAAAGCGAATAACAGGTGCTGAGCCACCGCGGGGTTTAAACTCTTTGAATGAGAGGGCGGCAATGAAAGCCCCAAAAACCATGCCCATAATTTCTGGGCGAAGGTATTGTACGACAGCAGCAGTGTGAAGGCCAATACCGCCGGCAATATCTCTGTTAAAGCAAACCACACACACTCCCATATTACTTGGATTGCCAAGGTATTGAAGAAAAATTGCTAAACCTCCGATGACTGCACCGGTGATGATAATGCCAAAAGAAGTGGCAAAAATATTTTTTATCATAGAAACCTCATAAGCTATATGCTGCATATTTTTATGCAATAATTTAGAAATTGTAGTGTAGTACTACATATTTGGCTTACAAGGGAAAAAGAAGGGATTAATTAAGATAGGCTATTTTTCCCACGCACGCCAAGACCTCACTCCGTGAAGTGTTGTATCTGTGCGTCAAGTGGGAGGTAAATAAAACATAAGCTAAATATTATTTACGGGGAGAGACTTCTCTCCCCGCAAATATTTTAAAGTATTATATACTTAGGCGTACAAGGGCACGTTGCAAAGCAAGTTTAGCACGTAGGACATCAATATCGTCATTTTTAGTAGCAAGACGATCTTCTGCACGTTTTTGTGCTTGTTTTGCACGTTCTTTGTCCACGTTTTCAGCACGTTCGGCAGATTCAGCTAAGATGGTAACCACATTATTGTTTACATCGGCAAAACCGCCGGAAACGAAAACATACTCATGTTTACCATTTTGGTCATAGCGTAAAACGCCTACTTGTAGAGCAGACAGCAAGGCAGCGTGGTTTTTGAGCACACCAAACTCGCCGTCAGCACCCGGACAACTTACATAGTCTACACTTTCACTCACCACCGAATTTTCGGGGGTGACGATTTCCAGTTGCAATTGAGCTGTACTCATGGCAGCTCCTTATTGTCCTTGGCGTTGATTGTACTTCTCCACAGCCATTTCTATGCCGCCAAGCATGTAGAAGTCGCCTTCTGCAAGGTGGTCATAGCTGCCATCAAGAATGCCCTGAAAGCCTTTAATGGTGTCGGTAAGTTGCACGTATTGACCGGGGGTGCCGGTGAAGGTTTCTGCCACGTGGAATGGTTGTGATAAGAAACGTTGAATACGACGTGCACGAGCCACAACAACTTTATCGTCATCAGAAAGCTCATCCATACCAAGAATTGCAATAATATCTTGCAAGTCTTTATATTTTTGCAATACAGACTGTACTTGACGAGCCACAGCATAGTGTTCATCACCCACCACATTGGGGTCAAGAATACGAGAGCTGGAGTCAAGTGGGTCCACAGCAGGGTAAATACCAAGCTCAGCAATTTGACGAGAAAGAACAAGGGTTCCGTCAAGGTGGGAGAAGGTAGTTGCTGGGGCAGGGTCTGTCAAGTCGTCAGCGGGTACATATACGGCCTGAACGGCTGTGATGGAACCTTTGTGAGTAGAGGTAATACGCTCTTGTAGGCCACCAAGGTCAGTACCAAGGGTTGGTTGATAACCCACCGCAGAAGGCATACGACCAAGAAGTGCGGACACTTCAGAACCAGCTTGTGTAAAGCGGAAGATATTATCAACGAAGAGAAGTACGTCTTGATTTTCTTCGTCACGGAAATATTCTGCACAAGCAAGAGCTGTCAAGGCTACACGAGCACGGGCTCCTGGAGGTTCATTCATCTGACCATAAACTAGCGTCGCACGTTCTAAAACGCCGGCGTCTTTGAGTTCATGATACAAGTCGTTACCTTCACGAGTACGTTCACCAACACCTGCGAACACGGAGCTACCGCCGTGTTGTTTAGCAATGTTGTTAATCATTTCCATAAGAATAACGGTTTTGCCTACACCGGCGCCGCCAAATAGACCCATTTTGCCGCCCTTAGGGAAGGGAACGAGCAAGTCCACCACTTTAATGCCAGTTTCCAGTAGTTCTACCTTGGTATTTTGCTCAGTAAATTCTGGGGCTGGACGGTGAATAGGATAGTATTTGTCAGCATTGATGGGGCCAGCTTCGTCCACAGGACGACCCAGCACGTTCATAATGCGGTTAACAGCAGCTTTACCTACGGGCACCATGATGGGCTTGCCGGTATCTACTGCTTCCATGCCACGCACAAGACCTTCTGTGGCGTCCATGGCGATGGTACGCACGACGTTGTCACCAAGGTGTTGAGCCACCTCTACTACAAGGTCTGGTGCGTCGATGTTGTTAGGATTTTTGATCTCAAGGGCACTGAAAATGTATGGCAATTCGCCGCCCGAGAAGTCAACGTCAACGACGGCGCCGATGACCTGAACAATTTTGCCAA
>CAYJHS010000173.1:638-5943 GCA_964369815.1 uncultured Desulfovibrionaceae bacterium | reverse complement strand
CATCCTTGCAAGACGCCCTTGCAAATGCGGACCTTGCTTTTATTTGCGTAGGAACGCCATCTGGCGAAGACGGTTCTTGCGACTTAAGCTATGTAGAACAAGTCGCCAGTGACATTGGTAAATATATTACCAAGGAAATCATTGTAGTAGACAAATCCACAGTACCCGTAGGCACCGCTGACAAGGTGCGTGCGCTTATTGAAAAATCTCTCATTACGCGTCAAACCAGCATCCCTTTTGAGGTAGTTTCTAATCCGGAATTTTTAAAAGAAGGCGATGCCATCATTGACTTTATGAAGCCAGACCGTGTGGTTATTGGTACTTCCAGTGAAAAAGCCGCCGCCACCATGCGCGAGCTGTATGCCCCCTTTGCCCGTAGTCGTGACAAAATCATTGTTATGGGCGTGCGCAGCGCCGAAATGACTAAATATGCCGCCAACTGCATGCTAGCTACAAAAATTTCCTTTATCAACGAAATTGCTACCATATGCGAACAAGTGGGCGCCGATGTGCGGGATGTACGTACAGGCATTGGCTCTGATTCACGCATTGGCTATCAATTTATTTATCCCGGTGTGGGCTATGGCGGATCCTGCTTCCCTAAGGATGTAAAGGCACTTATCCACACCGCCAATGAAGCTAATGTCACCCCAGAACTGCTCAATGCAGTAGAAAGCGTCAACGCACGCCAAAAGAAAAGCATGGCTAAGCGGATTATATAATATTTTGCTCCTCAGGGCGGCGTAGATGGAAAAACCCTTGCGCTATGGGGACTTGCCTTTAAAGCCAATAGTGATGACATGCGTGAGGCTGCATCGCTGTCCATCATTGAAGAACTCACCAAACATGGCATGAAAATCCGCGCATTTGATCCGGTCGCCGCAAAAAATGCCGCAAAAATCCTAAAGGATAATAGCCTTGTAGAGGTTGTAGACAGTCAATATGGCGTTTGCCAAGACGCCGACGCTTTGCTTGTGGTGACGGAGTGGAACCAATTCCGCAATGCAGATTTTGAGGGCATCAAAAAAATGTTGCGCGCGCCCATTTTATTTGACGGGCGTAACCTTTACAGCCCCTCTGCACTGGCCAGCAAAGGCTTTGCCTATTTTTGCATAGGCAAAAAATAGTATAAAGTGCGCATTTCACACTTGCCAAGTAAGCCCTCTTAGCTTACATATAACGCCGTGCCGTGATGGTGGAATTGGTAGACACGCTAGACTCAGAATCTAGTGCTCGCAAGGGCATGGGAGTTCAAATCTCCCTCTCGGCACCAGTTAAACATATAAAGCCCGTGAGCTCTTCACGGGCTTATTTTTTATTTAATGCCCGTACTGATTTTGCGACTATACTCTTCCCTCCTTGGTGCTTGACGCCATTTTCTTGACGCTGTTTTCTTTTTATGTAAGCATGTATAAAATCAATAGCTGATAAGGAATGGTATCTATGTTCAGCTCCCTATTTCGACTCAAGGTTATGAAAAGATTTGGTTTTGTGTATTACGCTTTTTCGCGTAGAATGTTTCGTAAGCCAGTCTTAAGCTCCTTGTTTTTTATTATAGAGTTTTGCATTATCTCTTATGGTTATGTACTTTTGCACAACCATTTAAGCGCTTCTGATGCAGCCATAAGCTACCACCGTACGCTATGGCGATCATTTTCCCCTTCATACCATCACGCAGGGGTATGTTATTTTACTCATTATCATGTACTTGCCCTTTGGTTTTTTTTATTCAGCAGCCAGCGTTGGCTTTCTTTTCAAAAACTATACCGATTTAAAACTCATTGGAAGGTGGTTTCCCATGTTATATGACCATGTTATTGTCTATTGTAATGCAGCCAGCATTGAACGCAACAACTTCCTCTGGCTGCAACGCTTTGCTGCAGAAAAGAAAAAATCTCGCCGCTACAAAGACACGGACATCTTACTAGTCAACAGTAATCAAGACGCCAACGAAAAGCTCATTAACTTTTTTGCGGAACGCAGCGCAAGCATGCCCCACATTCATTTTGTTAATGCTAACTTAAATGAAGACGGTTTTTTTGAAAAAATTCGTATAGATAAGGCAAAACGCGTCTACGTGCTCGCCGATGAAGATGATTTAAGCAGTGATTCCGATGTCTTTGACATTATCTATCGTATTGATAAAGAAACGACATACAATCGTGGTGTCACCGCTGAACTTGTCAATGACAATAATCGAGAGCGTATCCGTCAACTTGGCGCCGATGTTATCCTTCGTCCCAACCGGTCTATGCCGGAAATGCTCATCACTTGCACCATTGCCCCCGGTTCAGCACAAATGATAGAAGAAATTTCTTCTAGAGGTGGCGATAGTATTGAACGCTTTGAACTTTTGGGGAATAATTTTAAATGGGCCGAACTGCTCTACCACTTAAGCATACAAGGCATTGGCACCGCCACCGCCGTCATTTATGACGATGACAAGGTAGACCCTAACCCCGCGGGGGATACTGTTATTACCAATGCCAAGGCTATCCTTGTGCTTATTAATGCCATGAACACTAAAGAATATGATAAAATACAAGAGAAAATTACCAACACACTACGTGAGCACGTACTTACATAAACGCTCGTAGGAAACATAAAACAACATTAAGTGCATAAAATTAAAAAATTATATTTGCAGGGACAACAAAAATCCCCCCTAATCAAACATCTTGCTTTTTAGTGAACACTTTTATATACTGCATCTTAAGTTGACTCCAGCCTTACGCATAGAAATTTATTTTTTCCACCAATTATAAATAGGAGAAATAAAATGCACACTGGCAAACTTGTCTACCTTATGGGTCCTTCCGGTGCTGGGAAAGACACTCTTCTTAGGCACGTTAAATCTTTGTGTCTTGAAAAGGCGGCGCACTTGCGCCCCTTGCACATTGCCACTCGCTATATCACACGGCTAACGCATCATAGTTCAGAAAGGCATATACCCCTGCACGAGCAAGAATTTCTCTCACTTCTAGCTCAAGGTTTTTTTATGCTTCACTGGCAAAGCCATGGATATTATTATGGAATATGTCAAGACATCAACGACGCACTGGGGCAAAACTATCTTGTGGTCATGAACGGCTCTCGTGAGTATCTGCCCAAGGCGCAACGACGCTATCCAGACCTTATTCCTGTACTCATTGATGCCCACCCTGACGTTTTACGCGCACGATTAATGGCTCGTAAAAGAGAAAGTGTCGACGTAATTAATGCACGCTTGCGGCACAACCTGTTCTTTGATACCGATGTACCTAATATGTATACTATTGATAATTCATTTACCTTGGAGGAGGGGGTGCAAACCTTCAAAAATCTGCTCACGCAACTACGCACCATAAATATACTACCTAAACGTCCTGTTATTGCACCACACCTAAACCCTGGGAGTAAGGCTAAAAATGCCCTGCAATAATAAATGATAAAGGACAGTGAATGAAGATTTATACCCCCAAGCACGAAACACAATTCTTGCTGGGAGACATAACAGAGCGATATGTAAAAATTCGCCTGTAAGGAAAGCATATGGCAGATATTATTCTTGAAAAACCGCCCGCAGGACAGCATATTACAGTGCCTGCTCATGCTGGCGCACGTTTTGTCATTAAATTTGACACTTCTGAAGCCACCCCTAAGAAAGATGGGGCAAATTTCATATTTACCTTTGAAGACGGCTCAAGCATTACTATCACCAATTTTTACGGCATACCACGCTCAAGCTTAGCGCCGCAGGGCAACGACTTTGCCGAAAGCCTACAAAATGTAAGCTTACCAGAAATATTGGAAAAAATTGGCATAGACCATAATAACGCCCCAGCGCACCATTACGAAAACCGGCTTCTCCTTGCAGAAAAAAGCAACCACAGACTTTATGACTACGATGCGGCAGAAAGCTCTGTAGTCACACAACAACATCTTTTTATTACCTTCAGTTAAATAGTATTTTATAAAAAAATACAGTTATTGCCTTAGCTCAGCACCTAAGAGTGGTGTTGTGTTGCGCTTTTCACTGGCATAACTTTGCACATCACAAGGATTATTCATTATAAAATAAAGCAAGCTAAGCATAAGGATGTTACAAAGCGCAATTGGTGACGATGCAGTTGACACCAGCATTTTTGCAATGTTCTCATAGTTAGCAAATAGTCAGCGATAGTTCTTTATTCAGGTAAGGCAGTAGCGACACAAAAAAACCTGGTCTCCCATCGAGAAACCAGTTTTTTAATGAATTACGACATGCAGCCATATCGTTTTATAGCAAACTACTCTGGAGCAGGCCCTGCGGCATAAAAGCAACGCTTGGGTGAATGTACTTTGTTTTCTTTTTTAAGCTCAGCAAGGGCTTTGGACACATCTTTACTGTCTACATTTAAGAGTTTTGCCACGTCACCGGGGCGCACAGGCTTTCCTGCATCCTGCATAGCTTTTAATACTTGATCTTGCATATATTACCTCCATTTGTTATCAAGAATAATTCTTAATACCAAAGTTTATACTTGCAGGTCAAGTTCTTTTCTGGTAGGGCTTGCCTTGTGAAACTTTCTTTTTAATGTTATTAAGGTGCGATATGAACGATAAAATTCTTCTTTTTGACATTGGCAATACATCCATAAAAATTGGAATTGCCAGTGAAGACGCATTGCTTAGCACCTACTCTTTGCCTAATAGCATCAGCCAAACATCTGATAATTTAGGGTTTTACTTGCGAGTGTTATTGAAAGACTGTGGCTTAAATAAGGAAGATATACAAGCCTGCGTATGTTCATCGGTGGTACCTAGCTTAACACCCTTACTTATGGAACGACAAGAGCGGTTTGTAGGGGCGCCTTTTTATCAAGTACCTGCAGACATTAATGTTCCGCTACACAATTGCTATAGTAAACCAAAGGAAGTGGGCTCTGACAGGCTCGTGTGCTCCTATGCAGCTCGTAAGCTTTTTCCCGATATACCTTCGCTCATCGTAGTGGATTTTGGCACAGCTACCACCTTTGACTGCGTAAGCCACAATGACTATCTTGGTGGCATAATTTTTCCGGGGGTGCATACCTCCTTTGCAGCTTTAAGCGCAAAGGCAGCGAAATTGCCCCGCATTGACTTAGAAACCCATGACACAGAACCTGCTCCCGGTCGAGACACAGCTTCTAGTATGCAACATGGTATATTATTTGGCTTTGCTTCCGTAGTTGAGGGACTTTCCTCTCGCCTTGCAAAGCAAATGCACGCTCCTGTGCACATCATTGGCACAGGAGGCTTTGCTACAGCTATTGCGAAAGTAAGCAGCTGTTTTCATCGCCGGGGC
>CAYJHS010000173.1:0-628 GCA_964369815.1 uncultured Desulfovibrionaceae bacterium | reverse complement strand
CGAAATTTAACTTTAGACGGTTTGCGTCAGCTCTACTTAGAGCGTGCACACAAAACGTCTTGCAAAACACCAACATAGACAACAGGAGAAAGTATGAGCAGTATTGTATCTGTCATTGGGCGTGAAATTTTAGATTCACGTGGTAACCCCACTGTAGAAGTAGAAGTAAGCCTTGAAAGTGGGCACACTGGCCGTGCGGCTGTGCCATCTGGCGCCTCCACCGGCTCCCGTGAAGCCCTTGAAATGCGTGACGGCGATAAAGACCGTTATGGCGGTAAAGGTGTGCGCAAAGCTGTAGACAATGTTAATGGCGAAATTGCCGAAGCCATCCTTGGCCTTGATTCCTTGCGCCAAGTACAGCTGGACACTACCCTCATTGACCTTGACAACACCGACAATAAATCTCGCCTAGGCGCCAATGCCATGCTGGGCGTGTCCATGGCCACCGCCAGAGCCGCTTCCAACTTCCTTGGCTTGCCGCTCTATAAATACCTTGGTGGTATCAATGCTAAAGTGTTGCCCGTGCCTATGATGAATATTATCAATGGCGGCGCCCATGCACCTAACAACCTTGATATTCAAGAATTTATGATTATGCCCGTGGGCGCATTCAGCTTCCGCGATGCCT
>CAYJHS010000172.1:0-5972 GCA_964369815.1 uncultured Desulfovibrionaceae bacterium | reverse complement strand
CCTTACTGGCACGCAGTACACCGGCTTTGTCATGAATAACGGTTCTTTACAAGGCAGTGAAAAAGTAGATACGGTACATGTCAGCACCATGTCCGGTGGACTTATTGCCCTCAATGGCGGCAACGACGCCGTGACCATTGCCACCTTAAATGCCGGACAGCTCAAAACTGGCCTTGGCAAAGACACCGTAACCATCACCAATAAAATCACTAGTGCCGTCAGCATTGAAAGCGAAAACGATATGCAGGACAATATGTATTTGTCCTATGGACTTTCTGGCGGAACGCTAACGCTCTTAAGCGCAGCAAGCACAAGTAATAGTATGGGCTTTGCTGTGGCAAAATCAGCCACGCAGGGCTTTGCTATGGCAGACGGCACCATTAATGCCACGCAATTTGCTGACAGCATACACATCGGCACCATGACAAAGGGCACTGTCAATGCGGGCGCAGGTGATGACCTTGTGAAAGTTGCAAACTTTAATGGTGGTATCATAAACCTTGGCGATGGCAATGATGCCTTTATAGTGCAAAACATGAAAGACATTCTGGGCGGTGGCAATACCATTGTGGACGGTGGCAATGGCACTGACTTTATACAGCATGACATCACCATATCTACATCGACGAGTGTAGAATCTCTTCCCTTGATTTTTGGCTCAATAAATTTTGAAGGTGTGAAAGTGACGAATCTTGCAGGAGGAGCTTTTGTAGGTACTGCAAATAATGAAGTTCTTGGCGTGCAAAATGTCACGGGTGGTACTTTTTCCGGTGCTGACGGAGACGATACTTTATATGTAGATAATTTAACCGGTGGCACAGTCCTTGGCGGATACGGCGCAGATACAATTTATGTGACCAAGGCTAGCGGTGGTACAGTCAATACAGGAGGCAGCTCTGCCAATGCTCCTTCTCGTGACGTAGTACATTTCTTAGAGAAAATAGAAGCGGTCAATGGCAAAGACGTAACCATAACCGTCACCAATACTGCGGCCGACAGTGATTATGTCAACTTTGGCGAAGGCATAGGAGAAGGGGGTAAAGTCAAACTTGTCACTGGCAAAAACTCTTCTCTAACGCTAGATGGAATCAGTAGCGGTGACGCAGCTCTTGGACTTAATATGTCAGGCGGATCCATTACAGGCAGTGACGGTAAAGAAACCGTGGGGATTTATAAATTTACCGGTGGCACCGTTAGTCTTGGTGCTAATGATGATGAAATCTCTGTTATTGAAGGATACAAAGGCACCCTTATGGGCGGTGCTGGTGATGATAGAATCTCTGTCTGGCTTAATGGCGATGATATTGTTGTTAACGGCGGTATGGGCGCAGATAGTTTTCTTTTTTATAACTTTATCAACGGTGACAGTAAAATTGAACTCAAAGGCTTTAATGCCGCCGAAGGCGATACGCTTAAGGTAAATTCTGACATCGTAACCGACCTAGCACCACAAGCACAAGCAAGAGGAGAGCAGAGCTTTACTCATGAGGATGTAACCATCTACTTTAGCTAAGAAAATGTAGTTTGACTTAGACAAAAATATGGTTATTGCCTTAACTAAGCAAAAAAACCACCATTGACTACTCGCTACCTATGCGCATGTTACAAAATGCTGGTGTCAATTTCATCGACACCAATTGCATTTTGTAACATCCGCATAGGTAGCTTGCTAAGCAATGAATATCTATGCAGAACATAAAGTTTAGCTTTTCGCCGGCATAGCATAAAAATACAATTGGCATCGATGTAATTGATGCCAGTATTTTTATACTATGCCGGTTAAAAGCTTAATAAAAGACCTGCTTCAAATGAGATACTACTAGATATTATCCTGCACACATAGGGTAGCTAAAGCATTCACCACACTGGCCACAAGAGGAGAGCCGCCCTTGCGTCCACGCAAAGTCATATGCACATGAGGGCTTTGTGCTAGGAGCTCTTTAGATTCCGCCGCATTCACAAAACCCACCGGCATGCCGATAATTAGAGCCGGCGGTGCTATCTTGTGTTCTTGTTGCGCATCAAGTACCTCCAACAAAGCCAGCAGTGCCGTGGGAGCATTACCTATGGCGACGATATTTCCCGCAAATTTTTCTTTAAGCAAAAGAATGGCAGCTCGAGAGCGAGTGCAATCATGCTCCTTGGCATAGGCTTGCACGCCTTCTTCCTGTAAAATGCAACGCACCGACACCCCCAAAGGAGCAAGGCGACGAGCAACCATGCCGGCCTTAGCCATTTCTGTGTCGGTATAGATGGTGCACCCCTGACGCAAAGCCATCATACCGGCTTGCATGGCTTTTTCAGATAACAAGGCATCGTACACAATGGACACATCACCTATGGTATGCGCCATGCGCCGTGCTATATGCCAAAGCCCCCCCGCATAGGGGCGAGGACTTGGCACCTCATCATCAATAATGGCAAAGGAGCGAGCTTCAATGCTGCCAGGATTTTGGGCTGGGTCTAAAACAACCATGCAATCACCTATTATAATTGAAAAATATACGCTAAAAGCTCACGAGAACCTTCGGGATACAGATGCACCCACGAGGCCATAACATTTTTATAACACACACCGTGAGCTGCCGCCTGACTTATACTGTGCCCTTTTCTGTCTTGCACCTGCCAAAGAGGACTTAAGCCATTTTCCGCCGATAAAACAAAGCTCATATCTTCGCAAATACGTCCATAGTGAAATTCATGCCCACGCCCTTGTAAGTGCGTTTGCCCGTGCAAAGTCACAGCCCGATACCCAAGAGCGACCTTCTCATTGCCTATACTGGCAGACAAGGGAAGAATGCCACACAAAGGATAATGCGCTTGTGCATAGTGCACTGACTGCATCAAGTACATATAGCCACCGCACTCTGCGTAAATACGTTTATTTTGAGCGGCAAAGTCTCGTACACTCTGCAACATAGACGTATTCTTAGCAAGGCGCTGTGCGTACAGCTCAGGATAGCCGCCGGGGAAAAATAAAGCATCACAATCGGACGGTATAGTAGTATCATCTAAAGGAGAAAACCTTATACATTCTGCGCCCATTTCTGCAAGAAAAGCCAGCATATCAGCGTATAAAAAGGAAAAAGCGGCGTCGTTGGCAATGCCTATACGTGTTTTTTTCCTTTGGGCAGAAGTACAAGTTGCGCCGTAGACTCCTGCATGTACTTCTCGTTGCCATTGGCTATTGTGCAACAAAGCGTCTAGGTTAATATGCTCTTCTGCCCAGGCTCCCATGGCAGCAATTTTCTGCGCTGACCACGGACTTTCAGAACCCATAAAAAGCCCTAAATGGCGTGAAGGAATGGAAAATTGTTCTTCTCGTGGCACATAGCCAAGAATGGGAGTTTTGGTTTCATGCGTAGTAAAAAGTTCGGTAAAGGCTTCATCCAGCATACTTTTATGATTTTCACTGCCCACATGGGTGCAAATAATACCTGCAAAAGGCAATGCCCCAAGACGAGTGTGCGTATGCAAAAAACCCTGCGCAACTGCCGCCGCAGATTGTCCCATGCCCCTAACATCCAGCACCAGCACGATGGGCACATGTACACTTTGCGCAAAATGCGCTGTAGAACCAGCGCCGCCAAGGCCATGTGCGCCATCAAAAAGCCCCATAACCCCTTCTGCCACCAGTATATCAGCGCTATTACCACACATTCTGGTAAAAACACGATGCATGCCCGCTTCCTGCCCCATCCACGCATCCAAATTATAAGAAGGACGTCCGGTAAAAAGCACATGCTGTGAAGGATCTATAAAATCTGGCCCAACCTTAGCTCCCTGCACTGCATAGCCACGGCGCACAAAAGCTGCTTGTAAAGCGAGTGTTAGTGTAGTTTTTCCTGCACCGCTGTGCGTTGCCCCAAGGACAAAAGCGTGTTGCATGATCTTCTAAGCTAGCGTGATCTCAAAGCTTCACAAATAATTTGCGCATCATCCTCGCCGGCATGGGCATTGAGTTCAGTATGGCCACCAGTACACTGCAAAGCACCATTTTGTATCTCTACAAAGCCAGCCGCAAGCACCTTACCATAAGGCAATTGCTCGCGCATATCTAAATGATCCACACGGCGGGGAAAAATAAAGGGGACGGGCTGTCCGGAGAAATCTTCCATTATCAAATATTTCATTATTCACCTCATCTTACTGTTTTTTCCTGCGATTGCGTAAATATTGCTGCACTGCCCTATTATGTTCCCTAAGAGTTTTAGAAAAAGCATGTTCGCCCCCATCAGTAATAGCCACAAAATATAAATATTCATGTTCTTCTGGGTCAAGCGTTGCTCGCAGTGCCGCTACCCCCGGCGAGCAAATAGGTCCTGGAGTTAGGCCCGCATGCTGATATGTATTATATAAATTTTTTGCATCATTAATATGTGAGCGGCGCAAATTCCCATCAAAAGCGGCACCAAGACCATAGATAATAGTGGGATCTGCCTGCAATAACATATTTATTTTCAGCCTGTTAGTATAAACACCAGCCACCCGAGCTCGTTCTTTAGCTACGCCAGTTTCCTTTTCTACTATGGAAGCAAGTATAACAATTTTTTGCAATTCTTCCGGCTTAGGTTTTTTCTTATCTGGCCAAAAAGGTGCCATTTTTTGCCAAAACGTATCCACGAGACGCCCTGCAATCTTACGTGCTCCTTCTTTTGTAAGCACGTCTTCCTTTTCTAAAAGGTAAGTGTCAGGCATCAAAAAGCCCTCCGCCGTATCAAAAGGAATACCGTAGTGCAATAAAAAAGCTTCATCCATAATGACGCTTTTAAAATCTTCAAACCGTACAAAACCATTTTTTTCTAATAGTTTAGCCGTTTGCCACCAAGTCAATCCCTCGCGAATGGTTATACGATGCAAAACAGCCTTACCCAACATAAGTTCTTGCAAAATTGCTTCGGGTAACCAATTAGTATGTAACTTAAACCGCCCCGCCTGTAACTTATTATCCAGCTTTCGAAAGCGAGCAAGCAAGGTAAACTTAAAGCTGTCGCTGATAATACCTTGTCTTTCTAATTTGTGCGCAACGCTGGCAAAAGTAGCACCAGGTTCCACATCAAAATACACTTCTTTTCCGGGGCTTTGCATGGGAGTATCTAAAAAGGTCTTCCCCTGCCAAAAAACAAAGCCAAGAACAGCAATGCCAATTATTAGCAAAAAAATTATACAACGAAGGAGGAATTTCATATTTTTAGCTTCTCTTTTTCTTCTGTTGACAACGCTAAAAAAGACTGCAAAATACGCACTGCGGCCTGTTGATCCAAGATATCTTTACGCTTTTTTGCCCGTACCTGACTTTCCCATAAATCACTGCTAGCCTCTTCTGACGAAAGCGCTTCCGGCATAAAAAACAAAGGTAAAGCACAGCGCCTTTGTAAACGTGCCGCAAAATTACGCACTTGCCGTGTGGTGACACTTTCATTACCATCCAAATACAGCGGCAAGCCGATAACAATGGCTTCGGGCTTTTCTTCTTCAATAACAGCTAAAAGCTTTACAAAAAAATCTGCCCGCTTACTTTGCGCAGGACACGTCACAGTACAACGAGGAAATGCCATACACCCCCCCGCATCACTCACAGCAATGCCTGTGCGCACCTGCCCATAATCAATACAGAGATGTTTCAATAAGAACTCGATAAAAATAATCTAATTATTAATGGGATTTTCTGGGGGAAACTTTTGTGAACAAAAGTTTCCCCCAGACCCCCTTCAAAAAACTTTCAATGCGATGAAACTCTACTCTCTTAAAGATAATATTGCCGCAACAACATTCCAAACATAGGCAATTTATTTAGCATAGCTTTTGCCTCAACTCAGTAAACATAAAAATAAGTCTACTATTAAAGCCCTTCCTTCAAATTTTCATTTGCTAGCTCATCCCGACAGGGGTGAGCAATTAGCGCGTTTTGGGAAAGAATGGGGGTCTGGGGGAAGGAAAACACTTTTTGGCGCTAGCAAAAGGGTTTTCCT
>CAYJHS010000171.1:0-5981 GCA_964369815.1 uncultured Desulfovibrionaceae bacterium | reverse complement strand
CCCCAGACCCCCCACCCTCAAAAACTTTTTATTGCGACGTTATTTTATTTCTATAAAAAAATCTTGCCGCAATGAAGCTGAATTTGAGAGGGTCTCTATCTATAGTTTTATTGCGGCAAAGTATATATTAAAACAATAAGGCATTGTCGCTATTAAAGTTTTTTGAAGGGGGCCTGCTCTGTGAATGTCGGGAACTTTTGTTCACAAAAGTTCCCGACAGAAAAAATATTAATTACCCAATTCTTCCAGATGCTTTTGCGCAAATTCAAGGCTTGGGTCAAGTTCTATGGCAATGCTTAAGAAGTGTTTTGCTTCTTCTGTGTTGCCCATAAATTTATGGCACAGACCAAGATTGGCAATATCAATAGCTGAACCTTTGTCTATATGCAATACCTGCTTGAAGGCTTCGGCCGCCAGCGCATAATCTTGTAGTTTGAAATGCGCTACGCCCAGTAGATTGTTATATTCTTTCATGTCGGGGCAATGCTGCGCAGCCTTTGCCAAAAAGGGCAGGGCTTCTTGCCAGGCAGCGGCAAGGGTCAAGGTATAACCGGCATAAAAGGCTGCTAGTCCCTTGGCGTCACTTTCGGGTTGCAGGGGTTCAGCGAGGGCAAAAAGGCTGTGTGCGTTCGCAAAATCTTCTTGGCGTAAGGCAAGCATGCCTTGGAAGAAGGGCAAAAAGTGCGCGCGGGGGTAAAATTCTTCTAAAAGACTCAAGCCGGCCAGTGCCATATCTTCGGGATATTCTTCTACAAGAAGGCGTCCTACAAAAAGGCCAAGGCTTTGATTTTTATCCCGTTCACGAAAGGCTAAACCGGGAACGATACAATAGTGTGTTGGAATGCTAAGCTCCGGGTGTTTGGTAGAAATGGCGTATACGGGATAGCCTTTGGCGTGCAGACCTTGGATAAGTGTTTGTAGCTCTGTGTAAATATCGTTATTTTCCACACTTGGAAGGGTGGCAAGGGGCATACTTTCTCCTGCCAGTAGCCATTGTATGTCTTCGAGCTTTTCAAATTTACTTAAGCCGGAAGCTTCGTAACAGGCTGAGGTGCAAAAATCTCCGCCAAGCTGCGCCACTTCAGTAACGGCACGGATGGCAGCCTTGGCAGGGCTTGTGGCGGTACCGGCGGTGAAGACGATTTCTGATGTCTTTGGGAAAGTGCTTGTGTCATAGGCTACGGCGCCCACGGTGGGCACGGGCATACCGGCGGAAAAGTCTTTAAGCACAAGGCGAATGTTTTCTTTGGCAAAGGCGGCAAGTAGGTTCTGTAATGTAGGGTCAGCTATGGCGTCTTGGCTGATGGTGGGGGTGTGGCGTTGTTCTCGGTCAATGAGGCAACACACGTGGCGTTCTACAAGTTCGCACAGGCCTTGAAGGATGGATTCTTCTTCGGTGTTGCCGGCAGCAGTGCCGTTAAATTCTCCTAGTTTTTTGAACCAATTGAGTGGCGCCCAGACGACCTTGTTGTGGGCTAAATCCGTCACGGGGAAAAATTGCCAAGGCAGAAGGTTTAAGAGTTTTTCGGCTTTGCTTTGGTCTAGATTATCCTCTACAGATTGCAAAATGTGTTCGATGGGGATAAGCGCATCGCCAAACTTTGCCTGAGCTTGTGCCCATGTGCAGGTGACGCATTGGGGCATTTCTTCCCAGAAAGTGAAAAAGGAAAAACGCTCCATAAGCTCCATGAGAGCGGAGGCTTCGGCTTGAATGGGGGAGGCACCCTTGCCCATTTGTTTGCGGGTGGGCATGACACGCAAAGCATCTGCGCCGCAATTGCTCAGGTAAACAGGAATGCCCAGACGTCCAATGTCCACACGGCTGACGTCTTTATTGCGAGATAAAATATCAAGATTTAAGTTGGCCAGTTGTTGACGCACATGGGCGACGGTTTTTTCTGGTGAGGTGGCTTTGTCCAGTTCAAGACTATGGTTTTTTGGGCAAGATTGTAGTTGTATCATGTTTTTTACCTGTAAATGTAGGGTATTGGTGTGTGTTTGGGAATAGTTATGTGTAAACCTCAAAGAAGATGGCGTACTCTCACTTTTTTTTATGTAATGTGCAAGCTTTAAAATTTCATATTTACAATTTTTAGTAAATGGCATAGCTTTTTGATGGTTTTTACTAAAACTTATAAAGGAAGGATGTATGCATATTGCTTCACGAATTTTATTACTAATGCTTTTTTGTGGTGTTTTTTTGGTGGCGTGCAATGATAAAGCACAAACTAAAACGGCTATGGTGGATGTGGCAACAATCTTAAAATCTGGCCCGCACGCGCAAACTGCCGCCAGTGAAATAAAGAAGGCACAAGAAATTTATCAATATAATATGAATGTTATTGAAACAAAGCTTAAAGAGTAAAAGAATAAAGAACAAGCTCGTGCCTATCTTGTGGAGTCTGTGCGTCAATTACAAGCGCAATTAAGAAATACACAGCTATTAGTAACACAGGCGCTTTTGAATACACTGAATAAAGCGTTAGACGGGCAAAAAGCAAATTTTGGGCTGATTATAAAAAAAGATGGCATTATTTATGTGAGTGAGGGGTCTGTCACTGATAAATTTAAGGATATGCCCGAAGACATTACCGCAAAATTACAAGCTGTGTATGATAAAAGTTTTGTGAGTTATCCCTCATTACCCAAGAGGGTAGATACGCCCAATTTGCCTGCTGACCTTGGTGAAGGGGTGCCCTTTCCGCCCAAGGCTGTACAGCCTGCGCAAGCCAATGAGGGTGCTGATAAGGATAAAAAATCCGAAAACAAAAATTAAGAATGTACGGAAGTTTGGAAAGTTGCAAGACATTATTGTTGCTTGATTTTTGGATGAGTGATTTATATACTACTTAATTAGTATGTTTTTATTTTGTGAATTGTATGCCTTTAACACAGTGTTATGAAAGTGAAAGTGTGATAAATTCTAACGAAAACAGGAGAAAATAAATCATGAAAGAAAAAAATATTCAAGATATGTCCATGTGGGAAGACGCCCAAAAAATGCTACTTAAAGCGCAAAAAGACGGTGTAGAAACGGCATGGGACAGGCTTGCACAGCAAACTCCACACTGTAAATTTTGCGAACTTGGTACCACCTGTAAAAACTGTATCATGGGGCCTTGCCGTATCAATGCCAACGCCGCTCCCGGTGGCAAAATGTCTCGTGGGGTGTGCGGTGCTGATGCTCATGTGGTAGTTGCCCGTAACATTGGTCGATTCATTGCCGGCGGTTCTGCTGGGCACTCTGACCACGGGCGTGATGTTTTAGAAGCTTTCGAGGCCATTGTGGAAGGGCACACCAAGCATTATAGCATCAAGGAAGAGAAAAAACTCTTACAAATTGCAGGTGAAGTGGGGATTGTCACCGAAAATCGTTCTTTAGAAGACGTTGCCAAAGAGCTTGTGGACGTTTTTTATTCTGACTTTGGAAGTAGAAGAAAAGCGGTGAGTTTTCTGTCTCGTGTGCCGGAAAAACGGCGTCAAATTTGGGAAAAACTGAATATTACCCCTCGTGGTGTTGACAGAGAAATAGCTGAAATGATGCATAGAACGCACATGGGCTGTGACAATGATGCGCCAAATACCTTGCTGCATGCGGCTCGATGTTCGTTGGCTGACGGCTGGGCAGGCTCTATGATTGCTACTGAACTGTGCGATGTGATGTTTGGTGTCCCAAAACCTCGCATGTCTACCGTAAACCTTGGTGTTATTAAGGAAGAAACGGTCAATATTTTAGTACATGGGCACAATCCGGTGGTTTCTGAAATGATTTTAGCCGCCGCCCGTGACCCCAAGATGATTGAAAAGGCCAAAGCCAATGGCGCCAGTGGTATTACCGTGGCAGGTCTTTGCTGTACCGGTAATGAAGTGCTCATGCGTCAAGGCATCCCCCTTGCGGGCAATCACCTCATGACGGAACTTGCCATTGTGACCGGTGCGGTTGAAGCCATTGTGGTGGATTATCAATGTATTATGCCAAGTCTTGTGCAAATTGCAGGTTGCTATCATACTCGCTTTATTGACACTGCCGAAAAAGCACGTTTTACTGGCGCAACGCATATGAGTATTCATCCGCATAATGGCAGAGAAGAGGCCGAAAAAATTGTGCAAATGGCCATTGATGCCTATGTGGAAAGGGATGCGAAACGTGTAGAAATTCCTGTAGCACCCATGGAAATCATGACTGGTTTTTCCAATGAAGCCATTTTAGAGGCCCTTGGTGGCACAGCTGAGCCACTCTTAGACGCCATTAAAGCCGGAAGCGTGCGTGGTGCTGTAGCAGTGGTGGGTTGTAATAACCCGAAAATTAAGCAAGATTCTGCCAATGTAGCTCTTATTAAGGCACTGATTAAAAAAGATATTCTTGTGCTTGTTACCGGCTGTGTCACGGGTGCCGTTGGTAAGGCTGGCTTGCTTCTCCCTCAAAGTGCTGACCAAGCTGGAGCCGGCTTAAAGTCCGTGTGCAATGCTCTTGGCATTCCGCCAGTTTTACACATGGGAAGTTGCGTGGACAATGCCCGCATTATTCACTTGTGTGCTTTGTTGGCAAATGCTCTTGGTGTAGATATTTCTGACTTGCCGGTGGCAGCTTCTGCACCTGAATGGTATTCAGAAAAGGCCGCCGCCATCGGATTGTATGCCGTTGCCAGTGGAATTTATACCCACCTTGGTTTGCCACCTAATATCTTAGGTTCAAGCACCGTGACTGATATTGCCGTTAATGGTCTTGAGGACTTGGTTGGTGCAGCTTTTGCGGTGGAACCAGATCCCATTAAGGCTGCAGAGCTCATTGACGCACGCATTAGTGCCAAGCGGGTAGGCTTGGGACTTAAGGCTTAACTTTCATTATTTTTGGGGAAACTTTTTCAAAAAGTTTCCCCAAAATCCCTTCAAAAATCCATTGTGACAGCATGTTTTCTTTGAGAAAATATTGTGGCACATGGGCCTTTCGTAAATATAATTAGGTGATACATGAAAATTGCTGTAGCAGGAAAAGGGGGCGTTGGAAAAACTACGCTCACGGCTTTGTTTGCCGATTATTTAGTAAAACAAGGACAAAGTGTTTGGTTGGTGGATGCTGATACTTCTCTCTCTCTTGGGCAGGCTTCCGGCCTTGAACGGGCGTCCATTCCGGAGCCACTCATTGCTCGTGAAGATATCTTGCTCGAAAGGATTTATCCTTCTAATTCTGCACTTATGAATTTAAATCCTCGGGTACAGGATTTGCCGGAATCTCTTTCTGTTTCTCTGCCTCTGCCTGTAGATATAGAAAATGCAGGAGAAAAACATTTGCTTGTCATGGGCGGCGTGCAAGCCGGAGCTGGCTGTGCCTGTGCAGTTAATACCTTGCTAAAAGCACTGTTGGCGCACTTGGTGCTGGAGAGGAAAGAATGGGTGCTTGTGGATATGGAGGCTGGGGTGGAACACCTTGGGCGAGGTACCGTGGCACACGTGGACTATCTTTTTGTTATTTCTGAGCCCAGTATGCGTGCTCTTGAAACGGCGGCAGAAGTGGGGCGCATGGGGCAAGAATTGGGACTAGACAAGCAAGTTCTTATTCTGAATCAGGCAGAAAAAAATATTTGTGAGGAAATCCCCCCCTTAACAGGCTTACCAAAGGCCTGCTTTGCGATGCCAAGTCTGTCAGCATTGAAGAAAAGACAATTACACTCTCCCTCCGTATTGAATTTACACGAAGATGCCGCATTGATTGGGGATTTTTTTGAGCGTTTGTATGCCTTTGTGAAGGGTGGCAAACAATAACGTTTGTGGTTATTGCCTTAATGCAGCAAAAAAACTATCGCTGGTTATTCGCTACCTATGAGGACATTGCATTTTGTAACATCCTCATAGGTAGCTTGCTTTGGTTTGTAATGGAAAAAATAGTGGTATTGAAAGTTAAACTTTTCAATAGTATCGCATCAAAATACTGGCATCAACTATATCGACACTGCAGTGTACTTTCTTAGATGCATGGAGGA
>CAYJHS010000170.1:5727-5984 GCA_964369815.1 uncultured Desulfovibrionaceae bacterium | reverse complement strand
AAGGAAGTTTCATTACTTTTAGGTCGCAAAAATTATTCACGTTTTCGCATGTATGCTCGTTCATTAGATGCCGTTGCCCCCCTTGCGGCAGCGCTTAATGCGAGCGGCCTTCCCGTAAAAACCCGTGTGGCGGATATTGAACGAGTACGACGTATGGATCAATATTTGTCACTTTTCTTGACCCTTATTGGAGGTGCTGCTATAATTGGTGGTACGGTGGCTGTTCTTTCATCTCTTTATGCCAGTGTGGAGCGTAA
>CAYJHS010000170.1:0-5717 GCA_964369815.1 uncultured Desulfovibrionaceae bacterium | reverse complement strand
TGGGTTTTTTTTTCATTTCTTTTGCCCTGTATTTATCTTGCCCGGTGAAGTCTTGTGTCACTTGACTCTAGCCCAGCAATTATGGGCACTTTTATGGGCTTTTATCGCCTCGGTGATAGCCGGACTTGCGGCTTCACGCAACTTGCTCAAAATTGACCCGGCTGAAGGTTTACGTGATGAATAGGGAGGACGTATGAAGAAATATCTTTTTTTGAGCATATTTTTATGTGTAATGCTCTACACTCCCATGGCTTTTGCCACTGAGCATAGCATTTGTAACCCCAAGGTGGCAGAAGGTGACCTTGTGTTACCAGGGCCAGCAGGCATGTGTTTTGCTTTTCGTCCTGTGCTGGTACAAGGCAAGGGGCCTTTTGGTGGGCAGGAATTCATCATGGGCGATGCTGACAGTGACAACTATAGTACGCCACCCACCAAAGCCGTGGTTGGGGGGAGTTTTCCCGTAGATGGTGATGAAAATATGTGGCTATTTTATATGGGAAAATATGAAGTTACCCGCGGCCAATATAAGGCCATCATGGGTAAGCTGCCTGCGGGCATTACGGATGCAGACACACATCCACAAAGTGACGCCTTACCCATCACGCATATAAGCTATTTTGATGCACTTGCTTTTATTGATGCTCTAAACAAATGGCTATACAGCAATTCCTTAGAACTATTACCAAAATCTGGTAACTATCCTGGATTTATACGTCTGCCTTCAGAAATTGAGTGGGAATTTGCTGCTCGAGGGGGGAGGGCTGTGAAAGCTTCTGTTTTTGAAGCGCCTATGCCATATACCGAAATTCCACCCGAAGAGGCAAAAGCCAATGCCTCAGGGATCCAGTCTAGCTCAGATGTAATAAATTACTATGAATGGTATCACGAAATTTCCCACGGAAAATTACAAACCATTGGTAAACTGGCTCCTAATGCTTTAGGCTTGCATGACATGCTTGGCAATGTGCAGGAAATGACGTCTACACACTATCAGTTCGAATATTATCAGGGACGTAGTGGCGGCTTTACCAGTCGTGGCAATTCCTTTTTATCGCAGGAAGATTCTTTACATGTGGCTCAGCGTAACGAAGAACCGTATTATTATAAGAAAAGTGGCAAGGATTTTGTACCGAATGCTAAGATAACATTGGGCTTGCGCCTTGTCATCTCTGCCCCATTAAATACCGGAAGAAAAAGCTCCGCCGTTGCCAAGGCCGCATGGGAAGATTATCGCGCCGGTGTGGGGAGCCAAAGCCCTGCGGCACTTTCGGTAGCACCTACGAGCACGCAAGAGCGAGTATCTGTGCAAGATGCCTTGGCGCGCCTAGAAAAATTGCGTAACGATCCTGCTGTGTCTGCTGCCATAAAACAAGACTTAGCCTTAACTCGGGCGGCCATGGAAGAATCGCTGCGAGTGCGTAGCAAGGCCGACAGTGACGCAGCAAAAAACTGGCTGCGGCAAACGGTCTTTTGGGGGCAAAATATCCAAATAAATATCCAAAAACGAACTGTTTTTGATAGAAAAACTAAAAATATGTATCAGGACAACGCATCCATACTAGCCCAAAGAACACAACGCAGTAATGATATGAGAAAAAATATTGAAGATATGCTTGAAGCCTATAGAGATGGCGTTGTGTCTATGGGAGAACTGCCCCAAAAACATATTTTAGAAGCTATTGAGAGTAGAAAAAAAGAAGAACAACAAAAGCTTATAGACAAAAAATTGCCAGAAAATGTAGTTAGGGAGTGCTTGCAGGTTTTGGATGTGGTTACCAAAAACTATGAGTACTTTGTAAAGCATAAACGCGCCAATGTGCCCCAATGGCATTTGGAGTTTGTGGAAATATCAAATAAATAGGAGAGGTTATGAAGAAATTTTTACCGTTGCTGTTGTGCGTATTCTTGGTGCTGCCTGCTTGTGCCAACATTAAGGATGACAGAACCCGCACCACCACCGAAGGTGCCCTTGCAGGTGCTGGAGCTGGTGCCGCCATTGGTGCCATTATTGGGCACTTTGCGGGCAGTGCTAAGGCAGGTGCATTGATTGGTGCAGCTCTTGGAGGTGCCACAGGCGCCATGGTGGGTGACCATATTGCCGACAAAAAAGAGCAGTATGCCACTCGTGAAAAGTGGCTTGACGCTTGCATAGCGAGTGCTACACAAAAAAATAGAGAGCTTGCCGCATATAGTCATAGACTGCGCCAAGAGTCCATACATCTTGATAGAGTCTCTAAGCAAATGGCCGAGCAGTATCAACAGCAAAAGCTTACCCGTGACCACTTGCGCAAGGCTAATGCTTCTTATACCAAGAAAAAGCAAGAAATTGATAACTATATTGTGACTGCGCAAACTGAAGTGGCTAAGCAAAAACAAGTGCTTGCCGATGTGCAAAAAAATAATGATGCCGCTTATGCACAAAAAATTGAGTATGAAATTGCTCAGCTTGAGGAATGTATTGCAGAATTAAGCGCTCTATCTGAAGAAATGGCGAATATTAGCGATCGTCTTTCTGTTTATACTGTATGTAAAGGGATGATAATGCATCATAAAACAATCTTTTTATCATTTTTTGTCGGCCTTGTTCTGCTTGGTGGGTGCACAGGCACTACCGATCCTAGCAAGGGAGGCTTGTTTTCTTATAATCCTGCGGCTTATGAAAGACGCCTTGCTGAACGTGAAGACTATCTTGCCGATGCCGAAGCCCAGCACCGTGGGCAAGAAGCCCGTGCTGCTTCCCTTGAGCGAGAAGTGGATAGAAAATACAACCGTGTGGCACACCAACAACAGCAAATCAATGCTATGCGTGCTAATATTGCTCGGGATCGTCAACGTTTAGATAAGGCCGCTGCTGCAAATGGCGGGAATTATGTGGTGATTGAGCAAAGAGCTGATCAGCTAGAATCACAAATGAACGCCGCGCAAAGAAATTCAAATGTTGCGCATAGAGAAGCATACTTAAATAAACTGCGCAAAGACTATCAAGCTTTGCAAAATGATATGAATGCTCTAGATATGGAATAATGCTGTGTTACGATATTGCCTTTGTTTTTCAGTTCTTGTTGTGGCTCTATGTGGCAATATCGCCGCCGCAGTTCCCTTGCGTGGAATGCTTTTGACTCAAAGCGCCGTAGAAGAGATGGTGCAAGTGACTCGTCAAAGGTCACTTGCACCTCCCATAAGTGCTGAAAGTCTTTACAGGCAAAAACAAGTTTATTCAAAAGATGTACAAGCGTATTTACGACGCTTGGATAGATGGTCGTCGTGGCTTGACAAAAACGCTCGTTTAAGTCTTCAAGGTACTTTAGAAAGTAATCGTGGTACCGTGGGCATGGCTTTGTTGCTAGATAGGTCGCATAAGCTGGTATGTATTCCATACCCTGGGGGGCCTGCGGCAAAAGCGGGCGTTCACGCAGGCGATGTGCTTGTTGAGGTGGACGGTGTACCCATGGACAATGCGACTTTAAGCTCAGCGGCATTGTTTTTAGTACGTGAGCCGGGCAGCAGTGTAAACCTTACTTTGAAACGTCATAATTTCTATGTAGATGTATTGGTCATACGCGAAAAGGTTACGGCACCACATGTAAAGTTTACTCAGGAAAACGGCTTTGCTCGTATTCGCATTTGGGACTTTACCAAAAACACTCCGCAACTTTTGCGCACAGCATTGGCAAAGGTCGGCAAACAGCCGCTTGTCTTAGATGTGCGAGGTAATAGCGGAGGAAGTATTGTATCGGCTTTGACCTGCGCTGCAGAGTTTTTGCCAAAAGATACTTTAATCAGCCTAACGCACCAAAGACCAAAGGCCAACAAAAAGGCCAATGGGCGCACCATCACCAAACGAAACGGGGCTTTTATAAAAATTTCGCCCATATACATTTGGCAAGACACCTTTACCGCTAGTTCTGCAGAGGCTTTTATAGCTGCGCTGGTAGATACAGGTTATGCCACAAGTATAGGAGTACCAAGTTTTGGTAAATCTTACGTGCAAGAAAATTTTAATATTGAAGGGCACACCCTGACCCTTTCAACTAAGGCACTTTACGCACCTAGCGGTGAAAGCTGGGAAGATAATGGTCTTGTTCCTACCATTCGCTTTAGAGACACCAGTACCGAAGGGCTTCTCGTTAAAACGTGGCAAATCTTAAATAATTAATTTATGGATTTGAAATATTTTCTGGGGGGAAACTTTTGTGAGCAAGGTTTTCCCCCCAGAAAAGGTTTTCCCTCAGCAAACTCTTAAATGCAAAATGGCATGCCCCTTAAATCTCGCTTGGCATTTGTCCCTTTTTAAGGTATGTGTGCCAGATTAATTTTAAAAGCAAATAGGTAGCCCATGCCCCCAATACAACACATTCGTAATTTTTCCATTATCGCTCATATTGATCACGGTAAGTCCACCTTGGCTGACCGCATTCTTGAAATTACTGGCCTTGTGTCTGAACGTGATAAAAAAGACCAATATCTTGACAAGATGGAGCTTGAGCGTGAGCGTGGTATCACCATTAAGGCACAAACCGTACGCATTCCTTTTACGAGTAAGAGCGGTGAAAAGTTCATCCTCAATCTTATTGATACACCCGGTCACGTGGACTTCAACTATGAGGTTTCACGTTCTTTAGCCGCTTGTGATGGAGCGCTGCTTGTGGTGGACGCCACCCAAGGTGTAGAGGCACAGACTCTTGCCAATGTGTATCTTGCCCTTGACCATGACCATGAGGTCATTCCGGTGCTAAATAAAATTGATTTGCCAAGTTCTGATGTGGACAGGGTGAGAGAGGAAATTGAAGAGGCCATTGGTCTTGACTGCACCGACGCCATGCCTGTTTCTGCTAAGACTGGTGAAGGCGTAGCCGATGTACTGGAAGCCTTAGTGCAGCGTTTACCGGCCCCTGAAGGAGATGCCAAGGCACCCTTAAAAGCTCTTATTTTTGATTCTTGGTACGATAGCTATCAAGGGGTAGTGGTACTGTTCCGCATTATGGCTGGCACCATTAAGAAAAATGAGCGCATTAGCCTTATGGCTACTGGCAAGGAATATGAAGTCTTGCGCCTTGGGGTTTTTTCACCCGAGCCAACTGATATGCCAGAACTGTCTGCCGGTGAGGTGGGCTTTTTGTGTGGTAGTATTAAGGAGCTTGGCGATGCTAAGGTGGGCGATACCATAACCTTGGTGCAAAACCCTGCTGATGAACCGGTAGAAGGTTTCAAAGAAGTGCAGCCCATGGTTTTTTGTGGTTTGTATCCTTCTGATTCTGACGATTATGAAGCGCTCAAAGCCGCCCTTGAAAAGTTGCAACTTAATGACGCTGCTTTTTCTTATGAGCCGGAAACATCGCAAGCTTTGGGCTTTGGCTATCGTTGTGGATTTTTGGGCTTACTTCACATGGAAATTATTCAGGAGCGCATTGAACGTGAATTCGAGGTAAGTCTCATTGCCACTGCACCGTCGGTTATTTATAAAGTAGACACTACTGATGGGCATCACTTGGATATTGATAATCCTTCAAAGCTTCCTGACGGTACCAAGATTGATACGCTTTTTGAACCCATTGTAAAGATGGACATTCATGTGCCCAATGACTATGTGGGTAATGTTTTTAAGCTTTGTGAAGAAAAGCGTGGCATACAAAAAAACTTGCATTACCTTGCCGCCAATCGAGTGGTTATTACCTATGAATTGCCCTTTGCGGAAATTGTTTTTGACTTTTTTGACC
>CAYJHS010000169.1:5045-6015 GCA_964369815.1 uncultured Desulfovibrionaceae bacterium | reverse complement strand
CTAAAATGCGCACATGTTCAAGGGCACTTTCTACCATAGCCAACGGAGTAACACCGCCGTGCTTGCGGCGAAGCTCTTTATCGAGTGAGCCACCATTTACCCCAATACGCATAATGGCCTTATGGGCTTTAGCCGCATCTACCACGGCATCAACATTTTTTTCGGAACCGATATTCCCAGGATTAATACGCAGTCCCTGTACTCCAGCTTCAAGAGAAGCAATAGCAAGGCGATGGTCAAAGTGAATATCGGCAATAAGCGGTACTGAGCACTTTGCGCGGATAGCCTTTAACGCTTGAGCTGCTACCATGTCAGGCACCGCAAGGCGCACCGACTCACAGCCAACCTCCATAATAGCTGCTATTTTCTGAAGGCTTTGTTCCACATCTTTGGTATCGGTATTGAGCATACTCTGCACCATTATAGGCGCATTATCTCCAATGAGTACAGAACCTAATTGTAATGAACGTGTTTTTCTTCTTATGTGCATACTATGTGTGTACCTATTTGAGCTTAACAAGACGCTAAAAGCCATGTAGCAGATGAATATAACTTATTTTCTCACAATAGCCAAGTGTTCTTCCCGCACCAAACCCACATTTATCGCCGAGCCATAAATTTCACACAAGATTTTCCCTTTTATTTTTATGGTAATTGTGCTAAAAAATCTAGACTATTTCTTAAGCTTCACTTAAGTTTTTAGCAAAGAAAACGATTAATAAAGCAAAGGCACCTAGGCCAAGTGCCTGGCTGATACTCAACACAGGCAAAGTACATACACAGCAAGGAATATTACATGACTAAAACTATTCGCTTTTTACTGTTTGTTTTTCTTTTTCAAAGCTTACTTTTGGCTGGTTGTGGTGAAAAAGTGAGAACTGCCAAAGATCCAGAGTATTTAAATGCTCAAGACTTTAAACAACAAGTGCGTCTTTTGGCAGACCAAATGCTAGCCACCATGGACAACAGA
>CAYJHS010000169.1:0-5035 GCA_964369815.1 uncultured Desulfovibrionaceae bacterium | reverse complement strand
TTCGAGAATACTGGCTTACGGGTAATTTTGATATAAAGCTTGGACTTGGTGACTTTGAACTTTTACGGCAAGGAATCATGAATACCAATGAACGCTGGGCAGCACTCATGATTGGTACCTATCACACCGATGCAGAAGCTGTTTTTGTGAATGCTCGTCTGGTTCGTGCCATAGACGGCATGGTGTTGCGTACAGGGCAACTCGTGCTTGTAAAAACACCGCTTATTCAGCGCCTGACAGCAACAAACATAACTCATTCGCCTCCAAAACCCGTGGTAGTCACAAGACCAAAGCCTACACCCCGCCCTGTAAGTAGACCTGTCGTAACAAGAAACCCAAAGCCGCAACCCCCCTTTGGCTTATATGACGGAACACTTAATATTCGACAAGTACCAAAACCACAAGAGCCTGCCAGAATGCCTGGCTTATATGGTGAACCTCTATAGCTATAGACACTTATAATACATTAAACAGAAAGCACCTTTGGATTTGATGGAAAAATTTACCCCTATGATACTGGTATAGTTCGTGCATGTTTCAAGAATGTATTACTGTTCTCGACACAAAACACACAAATATACTCTAACAAAGGATAATATATGAAAATTTGGGTAAGTTTACTTTTTGGTGTATTCTTAAGCATCATAAGTCACAGTACAGCTCTAGCCTTTTTCTGGGGAGGGGGAGACCAATATGCCCCCAAGGCAGCCAATGCCATTGCCGAGCAGATAGATGAACAGCTCATGGCTCGTGGGGGCTTACAAGACGGCGCATTACCCAAAAAGCAATTAGCAGCCCGCAGAAAACTTATTCGCAGTCGCATTACTATCATGGGTACTACTCCGGTAAATCTTAATAACCTTAACCTTTCCAATGCTCTTGCCAGACAAATGACAGAAGAAGTGCTACGCTGGCTCACCAATGCAGGTTATCAAGTAAAGGAAATTCGTAAGGGTAAGGAATTACGCTTTCAAGAAGAAGTAGGGGAAATGCTTTTGACTCGCAAAAAAAGCGATTTACAATATCAAAAAGTCACCAGCACTGCTGTGCTCACAGGCACTTATGTCATAAGCCCTGAACAGGTGCGCTTTACCATGCGTCTTTTGCACACTCCCACCAACAATGTGCTAGGCATGGGCACAGCCACAGTACCCATTACCCCCGATGTACCACCCCTGCTAAAGGAAAATGTTCCCATGGCAAAAATTAAGCCTTCTGTGGGTACTCGTTTACAGTAGTATATAGCAATAAAGGTTTTTATGAAACGTATTATCCTTGGCATAAGCGGTGCTAGTGGCATGCCCCTTGCCCACACTCTACTTACTCAGCTTACTTTACAAAAAAAGATAGAAGTGCATCTTATTGTTTCACAAGGGGCACAGTGTGTTATTGAGCATGAAACACAATTATCTCCCAATAACTTCACACAACTAGCTCACACGAGCTATGATTGTGAAAATATAGCCGCCGGACCTGCTTCTGGTTCTTGGCAACATGACGGCATGATTATTTGCCCCTGCTCCATGAGCTCTTTAGCCAGTATTGCCCACGGGATAGGTAGTAACCTCTTACACCGCAGTGCCGATGTAACCCTCAAAGAACGTCGCCCCTTAATTATCATACCAAGGGAAAGCCCGCTTAGCTCCATTCATCTACAAAACATGCTCAGTCTCAGCCAAAATGGCGCCTGCATCATGCCCTTTAGTCCGGCTTTTTACACGTCACATGTGCATATTGAAGATATGATGAAAGACTTTTGCGGACGTATATTTGATCAGCTACATCTTTCGCACACCCTGTGTAAACGCTGGAAAAAAAATACCTAGAGCATAAATTGTCACTTGCTTTTTCCCTCTCTCTCACGTAGAAAAATAGCCATGCGGAGGCGTTTCGTAACCGGTGTTGCGCTCGGTCTTCAAAACCGATGGTGGGTAGAAATGTCCATGGTAGGTTCGACTCCTATACGCCTCCGCCACAGCGTAATCGCTTCTCACCAATATCATTGTCATAAATTACATACATATCCTTCCTATTAAAAATTATTACGTATTTTTACCTTAAATACTTGCTGAATGACAGCTTAAAGTGTAGGCTATGTCAGTGACTTAGCTTTATACTACAAACGGCAGAAACACTTTAAATAAGTGATTATGTAAGAGCACACTGATTTAATAAAATTTTCATTTACTAGCAATGCATACACAGCTAGAGAACGAAAAGGCATTAAGTCAGTGTTTTCGTAACAACTTTTTAACAAGTGAGAAACAGTATGTGGAAAAAATCTTTCGTATGTGGTGTGGTGTTTTTTTCATTTTTCACCCTCATGGGCATAACAGCTGCACAAGCTGCTGAAACCGTAACTCCAGAATATGTCGTTGAAGGCAATAAGCTCTATAAAAAAACTGGTGATAAAAAAGAGCTTATGGAAAAAGTAGAAGCTCTACCTGTTAAAGGTGCAGAACTTGTAGCTTACCCCGTGTCCAAAACGCAAAATCCTGCCATGGAAGGCAGTGCAATTGGCGTCTATTTTTTTAACAAAGACGGTGTCTTCCAAAAACTTCTTCCTTTTGAAAAGGATGATTTTGCTACACACATGACTGATATTGTTTTTTCTCCCAATGGTGAGTTGGTTGTTTTTGACTCAGGAACCGCTCCTGAACGCAATATCGACTTTTATGACTACAAAAATGGGGCGAAAACCTTTACTGTTATGGCTCTTACTCCCTACTACTGGGTAGATGACACACGCTTTCTTATGACAACAATGGATACAGATACGTTTAGCCGTGAAGGTGTGAATTATGGCTCAGGGACGCCCATGTCAGTTGCGCTGTATGACGTAGCTAACAAAAACCTTATTTATCTAAAAAAATCTAGCTCCTTAGCAGATTATACCATTGCTTCGTACGACGCTGCTAATAAATCCTACACCTTTAAAGAAGTGCTTGTTCCAACTCCTGCTGATTGGAAAGACGCTACAAAGTATCAAGAAACTACTTCACAGCCCTTACCTCTTCCTTAATCTATCACTACAGAAGGCTTGGTTACAAAATTAATATATGTAGCCAAGCCTTTTTATTTTTTATCTCTAAGTACATTTTTCCACACAAAACACACCTCACGTTTTATACAAAACTGTAGAAAATATTTTTTATCATTTTTTTCTACAAAAATGTAAAAAAACAACTTAAGCCCATTTCTACGTACAGGGCTAATTGTACACTCAAGCACAATACTTTCTTATATTCGGCACATAAAAAATACTTTTTTGTAGAAAACAGAAGCATTTTAAGGCCCAACCTTCTTCAAAATCAAATTTTTTCATTAAAAAACAACATATTATCACAAATGGCACACTTAATGCTTAAGAATAAAATCATGCGCGTGATATTTAAAAATTTTACAAAAGAAGAAATTATAGAAAATGAATGGATGTGATACTGGTTTTATCATCATTTGTTCTACAATGGTAATGCTTATGACCCCAGCATTGGCGCTTTTTTATGGTGGCCTTGTACGCTCAAAAAACGTTCTTTCCACACATATGCACAGCTACGCTTCCCTTGGGCTCATAACTGTGCTCTGGGCTTTAGCAGGCTACTCCTTGGCTTTTGGCCCAGACCAACACGGTCTGATAGGTGATTTTTCCTATCTCTTTTTAAATGGTGTGAATAATGACCCCGCACCTCTTGCAAAACAATTACCGCATACAGTATTTATGGCTTTTCAGTGCATGTTTGCCGTGTTAACTGTAGCCCTTGTTTCCGGCGCCTATGCCGAACGCATTAAGTTTTCTGCCTATCTTTTATTTTCCGGTTTATGGTTTTTCGCTGCCTATGTGCCTATGGCGCACTGGGTTTGGGGCGGTGGTTGGATGGCAGCCATTGGTGCCATTGACTTTGCCGGTGGCGCAGTAGTGCATATGGCTTCAGCAGCAGGTGCGCTGGCTTGTGCCCACGCTCTTGGCGCCAGAAGTGGCCTTGGCTCAGTACCTATGCGCCCACACAATTTAACATTAACCTTATTAGGCGGCGGGCTATTATGGTTTGGTTGGTTTGGTTTTAATGCCGGATCTGCACTGGCAGCAGGTGAGTTAGCAGGGCATGCACTTTTAAGTACTCACCTAGCTACTGCAGCTGGCGTTCTTGGTTGGTTACTTATTGAATGGAAACGTACAGGTAAACCAACTACTCTAGGTGCAGTATCTGGTGCAATTGCAGGCCTTGGGGCCATTACCCCTGGGGCTGGTTTTGTACCACTACTGCACTCTTTACTCATTGGATTTATTGTCGGCATTCTATGCTATGGCGGTGTATTGCTTAAAGAAAAATTCAAGTATGATGATGCGCTTGACGTTGTGGGCATCCACGGTCTTGGTGGTACATGGGGCGCCTTTGCCACAGGCTTATTTGCCAGCGCCTCAGTAAACGGCATTGACGGCCTTTTCTACGGCAACCCAAAACTACTTCTTTCACAAGTTATTTCCATAATAGGCACGTGGGGCTTTGTGTATCTGGTTAGCAGAATTATTCTCGCCATTGTAAAAACCACTGTAGGTTTACGTGTAAGCGAAAACTGCGAAAGACAAGGCCTTGACCTTGCAGAACATAATGAACGTGGTTATTCTATCTAAGAAATAACATAAGGAAATTATTATGAAAAAAATAGAAATTATTATTCGTCCTTCCGTTCTTGATGATGTACGTGCAGCATTAGAAGAAGTAGGTGTAAAAGGCATGAATTTTAGCGAAATTAAAGGCTATGGCCAACAAAAAGGACACTCCGAAACCTACCGTGGACAAACCTACTTTGTGGAATATGTCCCTAAAGTGCGCCTCGAAGTGGTAGTCAGCGATGACATTTTAGAAGCCGTGGTCAGTGCTGTAGAAACATCCGCAAAAACAGGACATGTGGGAGATGGTAAGATTTTTGTCACCGAAGTTACTGAAGTTATTCGTATCCGCACCGGCGAACGTGGCGATGTAGCTATATAATTATTCTTTTCTTGAGGGGGGAAGGGAAACTTTTGCCAAAG
>CAYJHS010000168.1:5591-6038 GCA_964369815.1 uncultured Desulfovibrionaceae bacterium | reverse complement strand
ACTTATTACAGAAAAATGTTGGTAATACATGCGTTTTAGTACAAGTTATATTCCCACCTTAAAGGAAGCTCCGGCGGATGCCGAAGTTATCAGTCATCAACTGCTCGTGCGTGCTGGTATGGTGCGCAAGGTCACTTCCGGTATCTATGTGTTTTTACCATTGGGCTTAAAAGTTCTTGAAAAAGCAAAGAATATTGTACGGGAAGAGATGAATAGAGCCGGTGCACAAGAGCTTCTTCTGCCAGCTTGCCAACCTGCTGACCTATGGCAAGAAACAGGTCGCTGGGAATTTTATGGCAAGGAGCTTATGCGTTTTAAGGATAGACATGAGCGGGACTATTGCCTTGGCCCCACACATGAAGAAGTTATTAATTATTTAATTATTTTTTAATTTATTTAATATATTAATTTACATATGAAGTTATATAACAGTCCCACAAACTGGAG
>CAYJHS010000168.1:0-5581 GCA_964369815.1 uncultured Desulfovibrionaceae bacterium | reverse complement strand
CAAAATTTCGGGCTGAAATCCGTCCGCGTTGTGGCCTTTTGCGGGGGCGTGAGTTTGTTATGCAGGACGCTTATTCTTTTGATGCAGACGATGCCGGTGCTGATGTGAGTTATAAAAAAATGTTTGTGGCCTACAATAATACCTTTGCACGTATGGCCTTAAAATTCCGCTCTGTGGAGGCTGATACCGGCTCTATCGGTGGGAGTTTTTCTCATGAATTCATGGTGCTTGCCGATACAGGTGAAGATACCATTGCCGCTTGTACAGAGTGTGAATACGCTGCCAACGTAGAGCGTGCTGCCGTGGTGTGGAAAGGAAGCATTTGCACAGACACATGCCCTAACTATGCAGAGGTTGCTACGCCAGAAGCGCATACCGTGGAAGAAGTGTGTGCCTATATGCAGATTGAACCTCGTGTTCTCATTAAAACTTTACTCTTTAATGTAGATGGGCAAGGTGTTGCTGTGCTTGTGCGTGGTGATCACAGTGTGAATGATGTGAAAGTGAAAAACTTTTTGCACGCCACTACCGTGGAGCTGGCTTCCCCAGAGGAAGTTGAGAAATGGACACAGGCCAAGGTAGGCTATGCTGGCCCTGTCGGCTTAGACAGTGCTATAAAAATTTATGCCGACGCTGCTTTACAAGAAAGCACGGACTGGGTATGCGGTGCTAATAAAAGTGATACTCACTTACAACATGTAAGCCTTACCCGTGACTGTCACGTGGAGGCTTATGCTGATTTACGAGAAATTTTACCCAGTGACCCTTGCCCAAAATGTGGCGGTAAAATTGAACTTCCAAAAGGTATTGAAGTGGGGCACATCTTTAAGCTTGGCACAAAATACAGTGAGGCTATGAAGGCAACCTATTTAGATGCCAATGGTAAAGAACAAATTATTGTTATGGGTTGCTATGGCATTGGTGTTTCTCGTGTGGTGGCAGCTTGTATTGAGCAAAATCATGATGATAATGGCATCGTTTTCCCACCGCCTCTTGCTCCTTTTGATGTACATATGCTTAATTTAGACATAAAGAGTGATGATGTGTGCACGCATCTTGATACTATTAAAGTACAACTTGAAGGCTTAGGCCTTGAAGTCTTATTAGACGATAGAGATGAACGTCCAGGTGTGAAGTTTAAAGATGCAGATTTATTAGGTATGCCCATGCAAATTTGTCTCGGGGGCAAAAGCCTTGCTCGTGGGGTACTAGAAGCCAAAGACCGACGCAGCGGAGAAAAAGTGGAGTTAAATTTGCAAAACTTTGCAGAAGAATTTGCTACATGGCACAGTAAGGTGTTGTCTGGCTGGGGTATGTCTGTTTGAGTAACATTTTCACCGTTCGAGAACTCACTGCAAACATAAAGGGAAATCTCGAAAAGCATTTTCCTTTTGTGTGGGTGAAGGGTGAAGTGAGTAATTTGGCACGTCCAAGTTCTGGGCATATTTATTTTGCCTTGAAGGACAATGACGCTTTGCTTAACTGTGTGTGGTTCAAGAATGCTCAACGCACAGAAGAAAAGTTTGACCCACTCACAGGTGAAGTGTTTGAGGATGGGCCACGCCCCTCCATGTCGCAAAAAATAGTTAATGGGCAAGAAATATTATGTGCTGGTAATGTTTCTGTCTATGCGCCTCGTGGTGGCTATCAACTGATTGTTCAATTGGTACAAGAAAGCGGCCGTGGGGCACTTTTTGCGGCCTTTGAAGCATTAAAAATCAAGCTGGAGGCTCAAGGGTATTTTTCCGCTACCAGAAAACGTTCTTTACCCATTAACCCCAAGCGAGTAGCTATTATAACGGCGCCTACGGGAGCAGCTATTCAGGATTTTTTGCGTATTGCGTCTGAACGGGGCACGGGCAGCCAAATTGATATTTATCCTGTACCCGTACAGGGCGAAGCCGCCGCCCCAGCCATTGCCTTGGCTTTTGCTAAGATAGCTGAACGAGTGCGCGAAGATGTATCGCAGGCTCCTGAAGTCATAGTGCTTATTCGGGGAGGTGGCTCCTTAGAGGACTTGTGGGCTTTTAATGAAGAAGCGGTGGCGCAGGCTATTTTTACAGCCCCCTTACCTGTCCTTGCTGGTATTGGGCATGAGGTAGATATTTCCATTGCAGACTTAACAGCAGATGTGCGTGCGGCAACACCTACCCACGCTGCACAACTTTTATGGCTTTCACGGGATGAATATGTGCAAAGGGTGGATGGCCGTGAAATGGCGGTGCATAGCGCAGGGGAAGCGATTTTGCGACGCTGCTTTGATAGGCTCAGTCATAAGGAACAAGCCCTCAAGTGGCTTTCTCCGGTGCGAGCTTGGCAACGCAAGGAAGACCTGCTTAAGCAATATGTGCAAAAACTCCAGTGGATTCATGAAAAAACATTTGAGAGTAAAAAAAGAGAACTAGACACTCTTACACAAAAACTCCCTTTTATTTTAAATAAATATTCCACTGCGGAAGCAGAACTTGCTTCCCTACAATTGCGCTTAGAACACAATGTGCAAAGGAATTTTTCGCTAAAAGAACAGTATTTTAGCCGCCATGAACATGTGCTTGCACCGCTTATGCAAAAGCATATGACACAACAAGAAACGCTTTTGCAAAAACTGCTATTAGAACTCAAGGTCTATGATCCGCTTGCGCCGCTTTCCCGTGGGTATGCGCTTTTGCAAAATGCAGAAGGTAAAGCCGTGCGTTCTGTGACAGATGTGCACAGCGGACAAGAAATACACTTGCAAGTGGCAGATGGCAGCATTGACGCAACGGTAAATAATATTTTTGAGAGTACTTTAAAAAACTAATGCTTTTTATACGCTCAGATTCGCTTCTGCTGGTATGATATAAAATACCGGCATCAATTGCATCGATGCCAATTGTATTTTATATCATACCAGCAGAAGCTGAATATTGCATAACATGACGATGTTACACTCATAAATAGAGTTCTTTGTGAGTGTATTAAATGGTAATTTTCAAAGAATTATGAAAATAATTAATTAAAATATTTAGTCATCCCTGACATACCTTTTTAAAAGCAATAATTGGCGCGTTTTGAAAGGGAGGGAGTGTGGGGGAGGGAAAAATTTTTGGCGCTAGCAAAAGTTTTCCCTCCCCCACATAAAAAAGGTACAAGCATGAAATCAAAAGATAAAAACCAAACATTTGAAGTGCGTATGCAGCGTTTACAAGATATTGTGAGCAGCATGGAAAGGGGCGAAATTCCTCTTGATGAAAGTGTAGCCCTATATAAGGAGGGCATACAACTCAGTAAAGATTGCCGTGCGCAGTTAGAAAAGGCACGTCATGAAATCCGTCTTTTAACTGAAGATGGCGCAGAAGATTTTATACTTAAGGAGGAAGAAATATGAGCACACAATTAAGCCCTGAAGCCCTAAAAACTGTGTTAAAAGAACGTGGAGCCAAGGTTGAGGCGTGGCTTGCCAATTGCCTAAAAGCGCATGCCATGCAAAATTGCCAAGGCCACAGTGTGCCACCATTTCTACCTACCTCCTTACGTGAAGCTATGGAATACAGTCTTATGGCTGGAGGAAAACGTGTGCGTCCGGTGTTGTGTTTAACCACAGCCAAACTCTGCGGCCTTGAAGAAGAAAAAATCCTGCCTTTTGCTTGTGCCATTGAAATGATTCATACTTATTCGCTTATTCACGATGACTTGCCGGCCATGGATGACGATGATTTACGTCGAGGTAAACCCTCCAGTCATAAACAATTTGGCGAGGCCATGGCCATTTTGGCTGGCGATGCCTTACTCACCGACGCCTTTGTTTTTATGACTTCTGTATCATCGTGCTGCTCCACCGGTGCCATTGGAGCCGAACAATGCTTGCGAGCCTTGGCCTATCTTGGACGTGCTGCTGGTAGTCATGGTATGGTGGGTGGACAGGTGCTTGATATGCAATATACAGGTGAAAAAGACATAAATCTTGAAAAGCTACGTACTATGCATGCTATGAAAACCGGAGCTCTCTTGCAGGCCAGTTGTGTGTGCGGTGCTTTGCTTGCAGGGGCAGACCTTTCTATGGTAAGGACTCTTGAAACATACGGCGCCGCCCTTGGTACTGCCTTTCAAATTGCTGATGATATTTTAGATGTGACAGCGGATACGGCTACCCTTGGTAAACCCGCAGGCAGTGATGAAGCGCAAGGAAAAAATACCTACCCCTCCTTGGTAGGGCTTGAAAAAAGCCGTGAGCTTGCCGAGGAACAAAAAAATATTGCCTTACAAAGTCTTGAACATCTTGATGGTGTTGAAGCTGACTTTTTACGTGGACTTGCAGCTTATGTAGTGGCTCGTTCTTCATAAGAAACACATATAACATATTGGAATAATTATGCAGGATGCCTCCTCAACCGTGGCAAAAATATCTTCCTTATCACTTCTTAAAAGTCCTTCTGACTTGCAACATATGGATTTGCAAGCCTTAGAAGAGCTTGGAAAAGACGTGCGTGAACGTATTATTGAAGTGGTGTCAAAAACAGGAGGACACCTTGCTCCGTCCCTTGGAGTTGTGGAATTGACTTTGGCCTTACTCCACTGTTTTGATGCAGAAAAAGATAAATTTGTTTGGGACGTTGGCCATCAAAGTTATGCGTGGAAATTGCTCACCGGACGGGCAGATAATTTTTCTACCTTGCGAACTTTAGGGGGAATTTCTGGATTTCCCAAGGTGAGCGAAAGTCCCTATGATCACTTTGGTGTGGGGCATGCTTCCACTTCTATTTCCGCCGGCCTTGGCATGGCCATGGCTCGAGACCTTGCCGGCAAAGAACATCGCATTGTTACTGTTATCGGTGATGGCGCCCTAACTGGCGGACAAGCCTTAGAGGGCTTAAACCTTGCCGGACACATGGGTAAGCGTTTTATTGTTATTTTGAATGATAATGAAATGTCAATTTCCCCCAATGTAGGGGCTTTATCCCGCTTTTTAAGCCGCAACCTCTCACGGCGCTGGGTACGACAAATGCGTAAAGACGTGCTGTCTTTTTTACGTTCTGTGCCTCGTATTGGTAATGATTTAGCAACCTATGCTTTACGTGGAGAGTGGAGCTTTAAATCTTTCTTTACCCCTGGAATGCTTTTTGAGGCCTTACGCTTCAATTATATTGGCCCTGTGGATGGGCACGACCTTGCAGCCTTGACCAAGCATTTAGAAATGGCTTCTGCCATTGAAGAAGGGCCAGTGCTTTTGCATGTGCTTACTCGTAAAGGCAAAGGCTATACACCTGCAGAAGATAATCCTACGCATTTTCATGGGGTAGGGGCTTTTGAAGTGCCCACGGGGGCTTTTCCTGCTAAAAATTCCACCTTATCCTTTACCGATGCCTTTAGTGACTGTCTTGTGAAGCTTGCTAAGGAAAATACGGATATTGTTGCCATAACTGCGGCTATGCCTGAAGGTACTGGTACTCACGCTTTTGCTTTGCGTTATCCGGAACGATTTGTGGATGTGGGCATTTGTGAGCAACACGCCGTGACCTTTGCCGCTGGCCTTGCCATACAGGGAAAACGTCCTGTAGTGGCACTTTATTCAACCTTTTTGCAACGTGATGCACGTTGCAAA
>CAYJHS010000167.1:263-6049 GCA_964369815.1 uncultured Desulfovibrionaceae bacterium | reverse complement strand
CCCCCCTTCAAAAAACTTTCAATGCGTTGGAACTCTAGTGTTTTAATAATATTTTGCTGTAACGAAAATATTTTTTACAATATACTTTCTGCTTATTAAGGTGTGGGTGGAAAAACTACAGTTTTTTTCTCCCCATTATTACCAAGCTTTGGCATGGCTTTACCATTATAACGAAGACTCACTGCGCCCACATCGCTCAAAGTAAGACGAAGGCTTGTATCAAAAGTTAAAGCAAATGTATCTCCATCGTTTAAAGAAAAGCGACGCTCGCCAGTTTTGTCCGCCACAGACTGCACCGTGCTCTTGCGTAAAGCAGTAATAATAACCTTATGTGGCCCTGTATGTTCCGCTGGCACCTGAGATAGCGTATTCACTGTAGAAGAAGCAACTTCTTGTTTTTTCAGTTCTTCCTTAGCAACACCGGTACGCTTTGGTACAGAGGGCGCTGTTTTTTCTTGCTGTCCTTCAGCAATCAACATATTGGGTTTTTGTGCTTCGCCTTGAGGGAGTGTTTGCGCTACAACCTTCTGTGTTGGTTTTACTTGCACTGTTTCCTTTTGCTCAGAAGAAAGAGCCGGCGCTGGCTGTGCTGTATCAAAATGTGTTGATTGCAAAGAAGAAAACAAATTAGCATCACGGTAATACCAAATGGCACTGCCCCCAGCTACACATACACATATTAGGATAATAAGAGAAATATTAATCTTAGGTAATGTTCGTACTTGAGAAGTTTTTTCAGCTACAACCGCTGTTTTTGACTCTGGCTCACCCTCATGAGGCGCGAGGTTTGCCAAAATATCTTGAATATCCAGCTCAAGATATTTTGCATAGGCATTTACAAAGCCACGAACATAGACGATGTGAGGCAAAGAAGCACTATCTCCTGCCTCAAGAGCATAAAGAATGCGTGTGCTAATCTTTAATCCTTCTGCAACATAATCTACAGAAAGCCCTCTTCGCTCTCTTTCTGCTCGAAAAAGTCGGCCCAGATCTTCCAATGTCTGTGTCATGTAAATGCCCAATATACTAGTTACATGCGAATATCAATAACAGCTTTGCTGCGTAGTTCTTGTATATATTGCTCAAAGCGTGCCTTTAAACGAGGCTCACGCACAATACTTTCAACAGCAGGCTTAGCTTCCTCAAAGGTCATTTGACGTCCGCCTTGGTTTGCTTTCAATTTCTTAAATTGAGAGTTTTTACCATTGAGACGGATAATCGGAGTCACACCACCTGTAGGAAGTTTATTTATCAAAGCCGCTAATTGTGCAGGCATTTTTTTCATATCCACAGGTCCAAGACTGCCCCCGTTTTCCTTATTAGGCCCTACAGAAACTTGGCGGGCAACTTCTTCAAATCTGCTAGAATTTTTAGCAATTTGAGCAGCATAACCTGTGGGATTTATGCCATCAGGGTATACAAGCAACGCAAGAACTGTTTCGTCCTTACTTTTAAACTTCTCTTTATTTGCTTCGTAATAATTGCGCACCTCATCAGGGGTAACGATAATTTTACGTCCCACCATGCTGCCCATGAGCTTTTGGCGAAGGATACTGTTTCTTATACGATTTTGGAAGGCTGAAATGGTCATACCATCTTTTTGCAAACGCTTTTCAAAGGTTGCTTTAGTCGCACCACTTTGTTGCATAATACGCGCAATTTCAGCATCAACTTCTGCACTAGAAACAGTAATTTTTTGTTTTTCTGCTGCATCTACAATAAGCAATTCAACAATCAAGTCGTCTAAGGTTTTTTTATAAATATCCTGTAACTGTGCGGAATTTGCGCCCTTTCTATTAAGGCCTGTTCGAGCAAGTTCTGCATCTGCCATGAGCTTAACGTCAAAAACGGAAATCATTCTTCCGTTTACCACGGCAGCCACCTGATTAACTTGGGCAGCATACGCAAAATTTGCTAGAGCCAACACAGCAAGACATATACAAAGAATTTTTTTCACAACTACTCCTAAATTTTTTATTGTTACACTCCAAGTGGAAAACATGGAGCTTTACAGTGCATAGTTAAATCTATTTTTATACTTTTTCAACGTGCCTTATAGCTTTTTTCTGTATAAGATGCAACGCTCGTGCAAATCCGCAAAAACACATACAACTCTTAAAAATCATTCAATAGATGAGGGGAAATTTTAATATCTGTTTCAGGAAGTTTTTTCTTAAGCCATGCTTCAAAAATATCCATCAAATGTTCTTCTGCCAAAAATTCTTCAATATAAATATAGGCTTCACTGGGAGAAAGGGTTTTTGCTTTATGCAATTTTTCTAAACAGATAATGGTAAATCCATCTTCTTCTTTCAAAACCGACGTGCACTGTCCTTCTTTGAGTTTAAGCACAGTCTTTTCCCATTCTTTAGGAATACTTTCCTTATCGACTCGCATTTTATACGCCATAAATTGTGATTTTTTTTCTACAAACGTACTGAGATTATTAATACCTTCTAGAGTGGATTTGTCTTCACTCGTGCCCACTTGTAGGGCGTAACTTTCGGCAACAATAAAGTTCTTTTTGTGTTCTTCATAATACTTTTTCACATCGTCAATATTTGCTACAAAATCTTTGCGTAAAAACTCTGCCGTAAATTTTTGCAAAGCAATAATATAGCGTATAACTTCACGCCAAGAGTCTATATCTATAGAATTTTCTTCAAAATATTTTTCAAATTCTCCTTGCGGATAGTCGTTGCGAATATCTTCTTCAAAGTCTTTAATCATGGTATCGCTAATAACAATATCTTTTTTTTCAAGCTCTTGGAGCATCATTTCATACACGATGAGATTGCCTAAGGTTTTGCCATATTGCGTGCGCAACTCATGCAGAGAAAATTGCTCAAAAATACCCAAATCTACCATATCAGCTTCTTGTGATGCTTGGATTATTTTTAAAACTATTGGCTTACCATTAACGGTTGCAACAATTCCTGCAGGAGTTTCGCTCTCATAGCATCCTCCCAACATAAGGTTAAGAACACAGAGAAAACATGCAATTATTCGCACAATTCACCTCAAAATTTTTTCATTAAGTAACAAGAAAAAAGAAAAGGCACAACTTATTTCCCCTCGTCAAATATGCACAACTAGAGGGTATTAGGAGCAACAGGCCTTTCTTCTGCCTTGAGAGTAAAAAGTAAATTTTCAACATCTTGAATATTTTTTACAAGGGATGTTTCCTGCGCATTATAAGCAATATCTAGAGTTGTTGGCGGAATAAGGCGCACTTTATGCTTACTTGCCCCTTTAGAGGTAAGAAGTTTTACAAGCTTATCACCATCAAGGCTGTTTTTTTCTTTATCAAAATGCACCATGATTTTATGTGCATAAATTTCTGCTTTTTGCGCAAAAAAAGCACCTAGGCTTTGCTTAAAATGTAAAATAGCAAGGAAGTTTTCAAATTCCACAGGAAAGGCTCCAAACCTATCACGCATGCCAAGGGCAATATCTTCACGTTTTGCCCCGTCAACGGCAGAACTCAAAGATTTATAATAACGCAAACGCTCCTTACCGTCTTGAACATAACTTTGTGGAATATGCGCCGGCACACCAATATGCAACTCTGTTTCCATGGCAAGAGCGCTGGGGGTGCCCTTCAAGCGGCTCACCGCTTCTTCCAGCATTTCTAAAAAGAGCTCCAGCCCAAGACGTGTCATGTGTCCTGACTGCACCTCCCCTAAAATATTGCCCGCCCCGCGCAGACGTAAATCTTCCATGGCCACTTGAAAGCCCGCCCCCAAATAATCCAGCTCAAGAATAATGCGCAAACGTTCCCGTGAGGTATCCGAAAGACGGTGTTCTTCGGGCACCACAAAAAGGGCATAAGCTTGCCTGTCGGAGCGTCCCACTCGCCCTCGTAGTTGATAGAGCTGCCCAAGGCCAAACATATGTGCTTGATCCACAATGAGCGTATTGGCACGGGGGAAGTCCAATCCCGACTCCACAATGGAGGTACACACAAGAACATCCAACTCACCATGCCAAAATTTGTGCATGGTTTCTTCTAGTTCCTTCTCGTGCATTTGCCCATGCGCCATGCCCACCCGTGCCGTGGGCACAAGGTTATGCACATACTCTACTACACGCTCAAGCCCCTGAACTCTATTGTACACCCAAAATACTTGCCCTTCTCTATTGATTTCACGCTCTAGCACCTCTCGTAAAACCTTCGGGTCACGTTGTAAAATGGCGGTGGAGACAGGTTTGCGTTCTGGCGGTGCTGTCTCAATGATAGAAAGCTCCCGAATGCCCGACATGGATAATTGCAGAGTGCGTGGGATGGGCGTAGCCGTGAGGGTCAAGGCATCCACGTTCTTTTTGAGAGCTTTGAGTTTTTCCTTGTGGCGTACACCAAAGCGCTGTTCTTCGTCCAGAATAAGCAAGCCTAAATTGGGCAAGGACACGTCCTTGGATAAAAGCCTATGTGTGCCCACCAGAATATCAACTTGCCCTTGCTCTGCAGCCTTAAGTACTTCTTTTTGTTTTTGTTTTGACACAAAACGGCTGAGCAAGCCTACATTTATAGGAAAGCCGGCAAGACGCTGACGAAAAGTTTGATAATGTTGCTCAGCAAGCACCGTGGTCGGGCATAAGAGCGCCACTTGCCGCCCTTCTGCTGCAGCTCTAAAGGATGCCCGCAATGCTACTTCTGTCTTACCAAAGCCCACATCGCCACACACCAGCCTATCCATAGGTTGGCTTTTTTCCATATCATCCAGAACGTCTTGAATGGCTTTGGCTTGGTCTGGTGTTTCTTCAAAACCAAAGGTAGCCTCAAACTCCTTAAAAAGTTCGTCAGGGGGGCCATACCTAAAGCCCTTGGTAATTTTGCGAAAAGCGTACATCTCTACCAAGTCCGCCGCAATTTTTTCAATGGCTTTACGAGCTTTTTCCTTACTACTATGCCAGTGCGTGCCGCCTAGTTTATCAAGGGTTGGGTCAATACCATCGCCGCCCTTAAAGCGTTGCACAAGAGCTAAGCGGTCAGCCGGCACATAGAGTTTATCGGCACCGGAATACTCTAACAGCAAGTAATCATTGCTTGTGTCACCCATCTGCATATGGTGTAAGCCAGCAAAACGAGCAATGCCATAATCCCTATGCACAAGCAAATCACCCGGAGCTAAATCGTCAAAGCGATCAAGCCCTCTAAAGGCACCGGCTGCCGTGCGAGCACGTTTTTCTGCTTTGGGATAGATAATGTCTTCACCAAGAATGCGTACATTATCCCACACAATATCCACGCCACCGCGCCAAGGCGAAATTAATGCAAATAAGCCTTGCATATGCGGTGCATAGCGTAAATGTGGCATAAAACCATCTTGTTCTGCCAAAGATAAGAATTTACTGCGGCTACGTTCCGTAGCAAAAGAAAGAATATGTTGGCGCTTTTGCCCCTGCCACACCCGTAAGCCTTCCACAAGCTGCTGCCATGGCCTATCACTACTCCCAGCTTGCGGAAAAAGCTCTGCAAAGCTATGGATACTTCTTTCCTGTAAATCCACAACCTCTGCTGACTGCTCGCTTTCGTGGGTCCCGCCCATAACCAACGGTTCTTGATATATAGTGAGATTTTTCGTATTTTCAAAAAGGGCAAAAAGCGTATTTACATCACGCAAAACAATACGCGCCGGCTGAGGTACGGCACTGTCATCGCTTTCTAAGTGCGCTGCTAATGTGCGAGTAGCACTCTCAAGTTCCTCCTGTGTGTCTGCCTTCCCCGGAAGCAACCACACGCAGTCCTTAGGGAGCCATTCTCCAAGCACCGTGGGTGCATCATA
>CAYJHS010000167.1:0-250 GCA_964369815.1 uncultured Desulfovibrionaceae bacterium | reverse complement strand
GCCGCCTATGGCAAGATTTTTCTTAAAATCGTGGGCAAAGTTTTCATCGAGTAAACCTTTATACACCAGCCTTTCAAAGCGCTCTATGGCCTTTTTATGCTCCTGAGCACTGGCGGCAATGGCCAAAGGCGGCAAAAGAGTCATTTCGGTAATAGATTCTAAAGAACTCTGCGTATTGGCATCAAAAAGGCGCATGTCCTCTAAGAAATCTCCAAAAAACTCCAAACTCAAAGGTTTCTCATAACCAGGG
>CAYJHS010000166.1:0-6053 GCA_964369815.1 uncultured Desulfovibrionaceae bacterium | reverse complement strand
CCCCCCTTCGAAAAACTTTCAATGCGATAATATCAAAAACCGTGCTTATCAAGCCAGTTCAAAATACCTTTCATAACCATATCTTTACTATCATGCAAAGAGTAGTTGAGCGTTGCTCCGGCAGCATTACGGTGCCCACCGCCGCCAAGCTCTGCTAAAATGGCACGCACGTCAATGTCACCAGAAGAGCGCAAACTCACTTTGCAAGATTCCTTAGCATCTTCACGCACAAAACCAGCAATACGCACCCCGCGCAAACGGCGTAGATGTTCTGCAAAGCCTTCTAAGTCTTCCATGGTGGCATAGTTATCAGCTAAATCTTGTAAAGAAACTGAAGCGAGTGCCACAGTGTCCTCTCGCTCAAGGCATAAATCCTTCATAAGCGATCCCCACAAATGCATACGTGCCAGATGCCAAGTGTTATCTAGTTCTTGTCGTAAATGGGCAAGTTGCAAGCCACAGCGAATAAGATAAGCACAGAGCAAGAAAGCATCTTCGGTGGTATTACCATAGGTCAAGTTGCCCGTATCAGAGCTTACCGCCGTATATAAACTTTCTGCCACACAGCCAGTCAAGGGAACATCCATAGCATAGAGCACCGCTGCCACCATTTGTCCTGTGGCTGCCATGGTAGCATCTGACCAGTTATATACCGTCCCAAAGTGAGGATTATTCAGATGATGATCAATATTTATGGTGGGATAACTTAATACATGCTCTTGCACTGAGCCAAGACGAGCTGCATCACCACAGTCAAGCACAATAACTACTTCTGGTTTTGATACATTTTGAGGAAATTCTGTGGACATAGGGCCAGTAAACGGCATCCAAGCTAAGTAGGAGGGAATTGCAGAGGCATTACATAAATAAACTGTTTTACCAATACCTTGTAAACCATGCGCAAGGGCTAACATGGAGCCTATAGCATCTGCATCAGGATTGGCGTGCGAAGCCAACCCCACCACCGTATATTTGTGCAAGAGCTTAGCAAGCTCTTGTGCTTTTGCATAATATGGCTTAGCAAAAAGTTCTTGTATGTACATAGAGTTCCAAATATTTCTAGCCATTAGCGGCATAAATATCAATGTGACTATAAACCATTTCTTCCGGACACACTGCCTCCATCATGGCAAGACATTTATCCATACGGCTTTGCAAATGTTGCTCACTATTAGAAAGGGAACACACCGCAAGGCGCAAATGCGTCATGGAATCATGCGTCCCAGCCTCGGCAATGGCCACATTAAAGGTGTTACGCACCTTTTGCTTAAGGCTATTAGCTACACGTCGCTTGCCCTTAAGTGAGTCGTTACCGTGCAAAATAAATTCTACCGTTAAGACGGCTACGAGCATATTCATAATACGTTCTAATGTCAAAAAATAAAAAATTAAGAAATGTAGAGAATTTTTATTTTTTTGGAGGGAAGGGCTCTTTTTCTCAAAAGCCCCTCCCCGCGTAAAGAAGCTATAATGTTGCAGCTTCTTCTATGATTTCAAAAGCTTCAATAATATCATTTTCTTTAATATCATTAAAGTTTTCAAGGCAGATACCGCATTCTAAGCCTTTGAGTACTTCTTTAGCATCGTCCTTCATACGTCTTAAGGAAGAGATCTTGCCTGTGTACACCACCACGCCGTCACGGAGCAAGCGTACAGGTGCATTACGTGCCATCTTGCCATCAGACACATAACAACCAGCAATCACACCAATTTTGGGTACACTGATGGCTTTACGCACTTCGGCTTGACCAAGGTACTGTTCACGCTGCACAGGGGCAAGCATGCCTTGCATGGCGCTCTTAATATCATCAGAAAGCTTGTAAATAATGTCATAATAACGAATATCTACATTTTCTTGTTCGGCAACATCCTTAATTTTCGCCGTTGGACGAATATTAAAACCAATAATAATGGCTTGCGAAGCAGAAGCGAGCAAAATGTCAGACTCGGAAATGGCTCCGGCACCGCCATGCACCACGTTGATACGCACCTTATCTGTACTCAACTTATGCAGAGCTTCGGTAATGGCTTCCAAGGATCCTTGCACGTCGGCTTTTAAGACCAAGTTTAAGGTCAGCGCTTCTTGGTCAGAAGAGCGACGAGAGAGGAAGGTTTCCAAAGTGACCTTAGATTCTTTCGCTAAAGCACGCTCACGTTGCTTCATGGCACGAGATTCGGCAATACGTCGGGCGAGTTTTTCATCAGCAACACAAACAAACTCTTCACCACTTTTGGCAACACCATCAAAACCTTGCACTTCCACAGGAACAGAAGGGCCAGCTTCTTTAACTTTTTTGCCTTGGTCATTAAAGAGTGCACGTACACGCCCAGAGAACACACCACAAACAAAGGTATCGCCTTGGCTAAGTGTACCTTCTTGGATAAGTACCGTAGCCACAGGCCCACGTCCTTTATCCAGCTTTGCTTCCACAATGCGTCCACGAGCGGGCTTATCTGGATTAGCTTTTAATTCTAATATTTCAGCTTGTAAGGCGACAAGTTCGAGCAACTCATCAAGGCCTTGGCGACTCTTAGCAGAAACCATGGCTGTAACCGTATCTCCACCCCAAGACTCAGCTTGAAGACCAAGCTCAGCGAGCTCACGGAGTACACGGTCAGGGTCGGCACCTTCTTTGTCCATCTTATTTACTGCCACCATGATAGGCACACCAGCAGCTTTAGAGTGGTTAATGGCTTCACGAGTTTGCTCCATAACCCCGTCGTCAGCGGCAACAACTAAGATAACAATATCTGTCACTTGCGCACCACGAGCACGCATTTCAGTAAAAGCTTCGTGACCGGGAGTATCGAGGAAAACAATATCGCCACGCTTGGTGCTTACATGGTATGCACCGATATGTTGTGTAATCCCGCCAGCTTCACCACTGGTTACGTTAGACTTACGGATGGCATCCAAAAGGGAAGTTTTACCGTGGTCAACGTGCCCCATAATGGTCACTACAGGCGGACGTGCCTTTAAGTTTTCGGGGCTGTCCTCTACAGTGGCAATGAGGTAATCATCCTCAGAAAAACCAGCTTTTTCCACTTCATAGTCAAATTCTGCAGCCACAAGAGTGGCAGTATCAAAATCTAAGGACTGGTTAATGGTAGCCATAATCCCCAAAGAAAAGAGAACCTTAATAATTTCGTTGGATTTTAAGCCCATTTGATGTGCCATATCAGCCACACGAATAGCCTCGGTCACACGAATTTTACGCTTAGCGGCCTTTAAAGGCTGTGTAACTGAAGAGGTTTGGCGCATATCCTTACCTTTGCGGCGAGACTTATGCCTACTCCCCATGCGTCTAGCGTTTTCATCATCCTGTCCATAGCGGCTAAAATCATTATCACCAGCTTGGAAATCCACAGTACGACGCCCTTTGTTGCGCTTTTTCTTGCTTTGTTCACCAAGAGCATTGGGGGCGCCAAAGTTCATATCACCGCCACCAGCATGCCCACCGGGGCGAGCACCTGCGGGACGAGCACCGGCTGGACGAGGAGGACGGTTGTCTCTCCCATCTTGAGGCGATGCGCCACGAGGATCTTTATCTCCGCCGGGGCGAGGACGATAGCCTCCCCTATTGTCTTGCTGTGAAAAATCTCGTGCAGGACGATTGCCTTGTCCTGCGCGTCCGGCATGTCCTGCCTGTTGGCGTGCCGCAGCTTCGGCTTTGCGTTTTTCTTCAGCTTCGGGGCTTGGGCGTGAAATAATACGCACAGGGGCGTGTACTTGTTCAACCTCAGGGCGTTTTTTCTTGCTGCGCTCTTTTTTCTTCTTGCTTTCGCCGTCTGCGCCCATATCTGCGCCTTTATCATCAGTCTTTTCAGACTTATCAGAGGGCTGCACAAGGGTAGGAGCTGAAGAACCTTCAGGCATAGCAGAAGCGTCAGGAGTAGAAGGACGAGAGGTTTTAGTTTCAGCTTTTACTGGAGTTTCCACGATATTTTCAACACTATCGGCGTTATCAGCTTTAGCAGTGACAGAAGTATCTTCTGGTGTAGCTTCTTTAGCAGTATGATTTTCTACTTTATTTGCCTCAGACGCACTTTGTACCGGAGTATCGTCGGGACGGCTTATAATGCGAGACTCTACAACTGGAGCAGGGGTGACAGTTTTTTCTTTTTTCGGAGCAGATTTTTTTTCTATATCCTTACTTTCTGTAGCGACGACGTCCTCGTTTACGCTTTCTTTTGTAATACTGGCGTCAGCCTCAGTATTTTTTTCTGGTGCTACTTTTTCTACCTTTGTTTTTCCTAAACCCTCTGCCTTAGCTGGTTCCGGAGTAGTTTTGCGACGACGCACAATCACATTGCTTTTCTTTTGTTCATTATAATGTGTACGCACACGCTCAACTTTATCCAAAGTAAGAGGACTTGAAGTATTTTTTGCTTCAATGTTCAAATTTTGCAATGTTTGTTGCAAATCTTTTGGTGGAATATTAAGCTCACTGGCCAACTCTTTTACTGTCATTTTATCCTTAGTCACGTATAACCCCTTTTGCGCCTTTGCATTCCCGCTTTATAGTGAAAAAACTTTTCTTTACATGCTGTATCATGGCACACATAGTATCCTCTACTTTGGATGATTTTATGTGCATCATAAAGCCATGCATTTTCGGTGGTGATAACATGGCGCATCAATTACACCTAGGCAAATCGACGCCGACATACGATACACATGCGTATGGGCGTATGCGGCATTTATTCTGCATCCTCTTGTACTACTGGTTGTACATCTACAGGTGCTTCTTCCACTAAGTCGTGTTCAGAAGCCTTTTCCTGAGTTGCTGTATGCTCTCCACCCATTACCGGCGTAAGGAAGGTAATAGCAGAGCGTAAATCAGCAATGCGTGCCGCACTCATTTTTAAGTTTTGTGTCAATTCTTCATCACTGGCTTGGCACAATGCGTCAATATTTGTATACCCAGCTGCCACGAGTGCCTCTACAGAAACTTCTGCTACTGACGCCAATTGTTCAAGGCCATGACCGATGGCATTGGCTTCATTGTAGCGAGTTTCAGTAAAGATATCGATTTTCCAACCAAGTAACTTTGCGGCAAGTTTTACATTTTGTCCTTTGCGACCAATGGCATTAGTCAATTGATCATCAGGCACGATAATTTCTAACAAACTATTTTCATCATCCACAATAATACGTGACACTAAAGCAGGAGCCAAAGCATTACGTGCATAAGTGGCGATATCGGCACTCCAAATAACAATATCTATACGCTCGCCACGCAATTCTTGCACAATATTTTGAATACGTGAGCCACGCACCCCAACGCAAGCGCCCACAGGGTCAACATCACGTTCACGAGAAAGCACTGCCACCTTGGCACGAGAGCCAGGATCACGAGCAACGCCCATTATTTGTACTGTATTGTCATCAACTTCTGGAACTTCACGGCGGAAAAGAGCCGCCATATAGTCACGGTGTGCACGAGAAATAATAATTTGAGGGCCACGTCCTTCACGGCGTACATCAGAAATGATGGCTTGCACTCTATCACCCCTTTTGTAGTGCTCACGGGGGATTTGCTCATCTTTTGGAAGCATAGCTTCAGTACGCCCAAGGTTAATAATCCAGCCGCCCTTATCTCGTCTTTGCACGATACCGGAAACAATTTCCCCAAGGCGATCTTTATACTCATCATAAATAATGCCTTGCTCAGCGTCACGCATACGTTGAATAATAATTTGTTTGGCTGATTGTGCGGCAATGCGACCAAGGTCTTGAATTTTTACCTTAAAGCCAATTTCATCATCCATTTGTACCGAAGGGTCATGCTCCAAGGCTTCTGCAAGTTCTATTTCTGCATCCTCGTTGGCAAGGTCACCATCGGCCACGACAATCTTAAATTGATAAACTTCAATATCGCCGGTCTCATCATTATAATTCACTTCAATGATGGCATCTTCGCCAAAACGACGAATCATAGACGCTTTTACTGCGTCTTCTAGGGTTTCAACCAGCATTTCTTTTTCAAGACCTTTGTCTTTGCTGATTTGATCTATGGCTTTTTTAAGTTCAATGGGGTTCATGCTGCCTC
>CAYJHS010000165.1:0-6055 GCA_964369815.1 uncultured Desulfovibrionaceae bacterium | reverse complement strand
GATGTAAGCCATGCCCTTGCCGGCTGTGATATTTGCATCCATTTACTTTGGACAACCATCCCAGCCATATCCAATGAAAAAATCATGCAAGACGCCAATGATAATATTATTGGCAGTTTACAACTATTGGAATGCGCTAAACAAGCCGGCGTGTCTAAATTAATCTTTGCTTCTTCTGCTGGCACTGTGTATGGACCTAGCCAAGCAGTATGCCAGACAGAGGAGCCTCCCACGCACCCCATCTGTGCTTATGGAGTCACTAAGCTATGTGTAGAAAAGTATCTTGATGTTTATGCCAGTCTGTATGGTCTTGACTATGCGTGTTTGCGTATAAGCAACCCCTATGGCCCTTGGCAAGAACGCAATACCCAGCAAGGCGTTATTGGCGTTTTTCTGTCAAAAATTCTCAAAAATGAAGATATTCATATTTGGGGCGATGGCAGTGTAGTGCGAGATTTTATCTATATTGATGATGTAATACAGGCATTCTTACTATGCCTTGAAAACAGCACTTCAAAGCTTGTACTCAATATTGGTTCCGGAAAAGGCGTCAGTCTCAATGAATTACTGGTGTTTATGGAAAAAGTCAGCACCAAAAAAGCAAAAACACACTACACACACACCAGAAAATGCGACGTACAACGCTCGGTGGTTTGCATAGACAAAGCACAAAAAATTCTCCGTTGGCAACCCAAAATAGATATTCATGATGGTATTCAAGCAATGCACGCACATCTTCTCACCCAGCTCCACACATAAAGTTTTTGTAAGCAAAATCCCTGTCAAAAGCCTGACTATCCACCGCCTGCAAAACTTCACCTTCACAAAAAACACAATATTATTCAATTAATTTCAAAGCATTACAACTTTGGAACGCCCTTTGCTAAGGGAAGAGTATATATTGTTCACTGCAAAGAGCAGGAGGTTTTTATGAAGGGTTTATATTCATCACAAATAGAGTTAGTCGGCAAAGTACTGGACATGCGTTTGCAAAGGCAAAACGTCATTAATAGTAACCTTGCCAACGTTAACACCCCAAAGTACAAACCCCGTGAGCTGGAATTTGAGGGAGAGCTGCAAAAAGCCCTTGGCCTTGACATGAAAGGCAACATGGCCCGCACTTCCGGCGAACACATGCCCACCGCCTTTAGCGCTGATAAATTTCAGCCAGATTGGTTCAAGCAGTTCAAACCCCGTGAAATCCACGGTGAAGATCGGGTCAACATGGACAAAGAAATGGTAAAATTGGCGAAAAACCAATTACAATACAACGCATTAACGCAAATTATTCAAAAAAACTTTGAAGGCTTAAAAACCATCATCGCAGAAGGGAAACAATAATGGACTTCATGACAGCACTCGACATTAGCGCCTCTGCCCTCACCGCAGACCGCACACAGATGAATGTCATCTCCATGAACCTTGCCAACGCCAAGACCACTCGTACTACGCTTGGCGGCCCATACAGAAGACGCACTGTAATTCGCGAGGCAACCAATGTTGATGACCCCTTTTCCAAGCACATGCGTAGCGCCCTAGACAGAGAGCTCAAAGGTGTGCGGGTTTCTGCCGTAGCCATGGATGCCCGCCCCTTAAAGCAAGTCTATCAACCAGGGCACCCCGACGCCAACGCCGAAGGCTATGTGTTTTACCCAGACATCAACGTGGTGGAAGAAATGGCAAACTTGATGACCTCACAACGTAACTACGAGGCCAACGTTTCCACCATGGACGCTGTCAAACAAATGTATCAAAAAGCCCTCGAAATTGGCAAATAGCAGCATCGAAGACTAAGGACAAGGAGTAAGTTATGAGTATCAACGCCGTAGGTATACAAGCATATAGCAAAGCTTTACAACATTTTGGACGTACCGAATCCAATCTTCAAGAGTCCACCATTGGCTCTACCAACAACAGTAAAACCTTTGCCAATGTCCTTGACCAAAGCCTTATTCGTGATACCGTAGACAAAGGCGAAAACTTTGGCGCCCATGCTGACTTTATCAAATCTCAAGTGGCCAAAACACTGCCTGTAACTAATCCTAACTCCTTTGGCGACACTGTTTCTAATAGCTTTAATAAGTTAAACGCATTACAAGCCGAAAAAGCTCATGCCATCGACGACTTTGCCTCAGGCAGAACCCAAAATGTACATGAGCTCATGATCACCTTGCAAAAAGCCAGCGTAGCCATGAGCCTTACCAGCGCTGTACGCAGTAAGGTCATGGAAGCATACAAAGAACTGAGCCGCATCACTTTCTAAGACCCCATAATTCAAAATCAACGGAGCAAACACCATGCAAACACCTGACTTCAAACAAATTGGCGAAAAAGTAAAAGGAATTTGGGGCAACTTCAGCTTAACACAACGCATGATTATTAGTGGCGTAGCTGTACTTACCATAGCCGGTTTCATTGCCTTAACTCTTTGGGCTAACAAACCAAATTATCAGATGCTTTATTCTAATTTAAGCCCAGAAGACGCCAACCGTGTGGTTACCTTATTGCAAACAGAAAACGTTCCTTACGAGCTTACTGACAACGGTCGCTCCATCATGGTAGCACAAGAAAAAGTGTATGACCTGCGCATCAAAATCGCCGGCGAAGGTAATCTCGTAGGTCAAGGCATTGGCTTTGAAATTTTTGACGAAACTAAAGTAGGCCAAACGGACTTCGTGCAAAAAATCAACTACATGCGCGCCCTACAAGGTGAACTCTCCCGCACCATGAGCGCCTTCCCTAACGTAGAAGATGCTCGTGTACACCTAGTTATGCCGCAGCGTTCCCTCTTTGTAGAAGAACAACAACAACCTTCCGCATCTGTGGTCTTAAAGCTTAAAGACCAAGCCAGAAAGCCCGATGGCAAAGAAATTCAATCCATCGTAAACATGATGCTCATGTCCGTACAAGGCCTTGACAAAGCACACCTTTCCATCACCGACAGCCGTGGTTCCGTGCTCTTCCGTCCAGAAACTGACAGCCTTGCCGGTGTTTCTTCCACCCAAATGGAACACAAATTACGTGTACAGCGTGACCTTGAGCGTCGCATCGACGAAATGCTCACCCCCGTCTTTGGCCCCGGTCGTGTAGTCTCTAAAGTCAACGTAGATATGGATTTTAGCCAAAAAACTATCCGCCGTGAAATTTTTGACCCAGAACAAACCGCTGTACGCTCCGAACAACGCAGCGAAGAAACACAACAAGGTAAAGCCAACCTTGAAGCCGGATCCCCTGACGTGAACTTCCGCGGCGATGGCATCACCGGCTCTGTGTCTACCCAAACCGGCAGCCGTGAAACACGTACCACTAACTTTGAAATCAACAAAGAAGAACAAAATATCATTGCCAACGTGGGCGATGTGCAACGCCTCACCGTGTCCGTTATCCTCGATGGTACCTATCAAAAAGTTGACGGCGCATGGCAATTTATGCCACGCAGCAAAGAAGAAATCGAACGTGTACACACCTTGGTAGCCAATGCTGTAGGTCTTGATGCCAAACGTGGCGACGCCCTTGAAGTAAGCTCCGTGCCCTTCAATGACAATGAGCCCCCAGCCGACCCCAATATGGCTAGCGTAATCATTGACTATGCCGACCGTTTAGGGCAACCTTTACTCAACGCCCTGCTTGCCTTCCTCTTCCTGATGCTGGTAGTACGCCCCGTAGTGCTTGCCCTCATCCGTCCAAAAGTGGAAGCCGGCGAAATGGTGGAAGGCCTTGAAGGCTTACCCTCTGCCGAAGAACAACTCGCTCTTTACGAAGCGCTGGAAGAAGCAGCCCGCGCAGAAGAACTTGGCGAAACAAGCAGCGACGATGACGACGACTTGATGCTCTTCAAAGATATTGAATCCTTACGAGTACATATCTTCAACTTATCCGAACAGCACATGGATCAAGTCATAACCATAATGAGAGGATGGATCAAAGATGACGAAAGAGTCCGTGCTTAAAATCATGGCCCTAGCCAAAAACGGTGACGCTGATGCCCTTAGCCAACTCAAAGAATGGAGAAAAGCGCAAAAAGAAACCAGCCGGCGTGTGGAGGAACTCAAATTGCGCCTCCTGCAACTCACCGACAAACACTGGGAACAAAGCATAAGCATTCTTAAGGGCTGGCTAGTGAAAGACGAACAAAGTAAAAACTGATATATTCCTTGGGGAAGGGGAGCCCTTTTGCTAGCGCCAAAAAGGGCTCCCCTTCCCAAACCCCATCCCCTCCCAAAACGCGCCTAATAGCCAATGCAAAAAAGTAATTATACATACAACAGCGAATTACTTGCAACGCAGACAATGGCACTAGTGCCAAACTATATTTGCAGCACGGACTCCCGACGCTGTGCCGCATGAAAAGACCTTGGCTTTTCATGCCCTGTAGGGGATCATTTGCAAAGCAAATAGCCCCGAAAGGACAGGCCCCAGCGGAGGGCATATAGCGGGGAGGCGGGATGCACGGGCGGCCAGGGGGTGCAACCCCTTTAAGCCCTTGCCCTCACCGGAGGTGATAACAATATTATAATCAAATATAGCTAAGACAAGGGCGAAAATCTTCGTAATCCCCTTACTCTCACTTAAAATGAAACATTATGTATATTAATACATTACAAACAATACAACCTGACATGAAATAAGTAGTTTACATCACATACCAAAATGCAGCAAATACCTAGAATCAAAATACCGTAAGGAAAGGAAATCACTTGCAATACAATGGCATTTAGGTATACTTTACAAAGGTAAGCATAAAAACTGCCAAAAAAATGACCATACATATCTATGTAGCTTGAGGAGAGAAAAATGGAATTAACCGGCCAAGAAAAAATCGCCGTTCTTTTGCTGGCAATGGGGGACAAATTCACCTCTGATGTCTTCAAGCGTATGGATCGTCAAGAAATTGCCGGCATCTCCAAAGCTATTGTAAACCTTGACCCTGTGCCCAAAGAAGTAGTGGAAGATATCATGCGTGAATTCCACACAGCACTTGTGGAAGGCGTGGATATGATTTCTGGCGGTTCTGACATATTAAAACGCCTGCTCATTAAAAACGTGGACTCTGAAACGGCAAAATATATCATGGACGCCCTAAACTTAAATACAGGGCCTGCGCCTTTCCGTGAGCTTGAATCCGTAAGTCCTCGTTTGCTCTCCCAAATTTTACGCAATGAACACCCACAAACTCTTGCCTTGATTTTGGGACACTTACATTCAGATCAAGCCGCCAACTTGCTGGTCAATTTACCTGCTGGCGTGCGCGCAGAAGTACTTTTGCGCCTAGCAAGTCTTGAGGCTGTACCGGCAGATATGCTTATGGAAGTGGATAAAGTCTTGCAAAGTCAACTCATTGCCATGGGTGGCAAAGAAGGCAAGAAAGTGGGCGGCACGCAAGCCGTGGCAGAAATCCTCAATGCTGTGGACCGCGCCACTGAAGAAGAAGTTCTCTCTGAAATCGAAGAAGATTCCGCACAACTTGCCGAAGATATTCGTAATCTTATGTTCGTATTTAGCGACTGCGTCAGCCTTGACGACAAAAGTATGCGGGAAGTGCTCAAGGAAATATCCAACGAAGACCTTACCATGGCTTTGCGTGGGGCATCTGATGAGCTTAAGAGCAAGTTCTTCACTAACATGTCCGAACGTGCAGCGAATATGATTCGAGAAGAACTGGACTTTATGGGGCCAACACGTCTAGCCGACGTGGAAACTGCGCAACAGAACATTGTGCGTATTGTGCGACGGCTTGAAGGCGAGGGCAAGGTTACTATTAGTCGCGGCAGTAGCGACGTCTTCGTGTAATTTTCGTTTGAAAAAGCATGTTTTGCTGCGTCAGAGGAAAAATTTAAGCCACTTATGTATTATTTATACACCGCGTGTCTTGATTTGTTCATCTTCCTTGCATATTACAGCTTTTGAACGCCCTCTTAAACGCAACTTAATTTTTGAAGCGAAAATAAAATAATAAACTCTTAAACGACATTTTTAAGAATTATATTGCGGCAAAATGTAAATTTAAGGGCTGTGTGTTGTCGCATTGAAAGTTTTTTGAGGGGGGTCTGGGGGG
>CAYJHS010000164.1:0-6081 GCA_964369815.1 uncultured Desulfovibrionaceae bacterium | reverse complement strand
CTAATTACGTGGGAGTCAAATGAAGAAAAAAGTTAAGCCCCGTAAGGCTTTATGTACCTTACGGGGCTTTAATCTTTTTATGTTGGTGCCGAGGGCGGAGGGGTGTTTTATCGTCTAATCTATTGAATTTTAATTGTAAAAAAATATGAAATTTTTTTCATACCCCAAAATGTACCCCCAGACATACTCAAAGCTTGAGTTCTATGCCGAAAATGAGACTTTTTGAGGTTATTTTGGACGATTTTGGACGCTAAAATTGATGATATATGCAAAACGTGTAAAATGCAAATGATGATGCATAAGAGATTTTTCAGATGCTTAACCTTGACTTTCTGTAGCCTGTGGGATACATTATTTCTATGAACACTATTCGTGAAACAAATTATTTCTCCACATGGCTTCAAAAATTGCGTGACATTAAAGGCCGTGCTCGCATTACAGCTCGTATTGACTCTGCAAAAATGGGTAATTTTGGAGACCACAAAGGCTTAGGCGATGGTGTTAGCGAAATGCGTATTGATTCTGGCCCAGGTTATAGGGTTTATTATGCTCAAGAAGGGCAAGCTATTTACTTGCTACTGTTGGGCGGTGATAAATCTAGCCAAGCAAAAGACATTGCAAAAGCCAAGAAAATTTGGGCAGATATTAAAAGTAATAAAAAATAGGTGTAATTATGAATGAAATTACCATTAGAGAATATGATAGCGTGAACTATCTTGATAGCGAAGAAATGATTGCCGAATATCTTTCCGCTTGCCTTGAAGACAGCAATCCCGACCTTTTTCTTGTGGCACTTGGCAACGTGGCAAAAGCAAGAGGCATGACACAACTTGCCAAGGATACTGGCCTTAGCCGCGAAAGCCTCTACAAAACCTTCTCCCCAGGCACGAAGCCACGCTTTGAAACTATACTCAAAATCTCTCGTGCCCTTGGTGTGCCGCTTAGTGTTACGGGTGAATGGCAACAAGTGTAGGTATATCTTGCTATAGAGCGAATAATTCTATAAAGGCATATGTACGTTATAAATAAGAAGATTTTTTGTGTTTATGATTGTTCGCAATTTAATCTTGATTAAGTTTTTAATCTTTTTATCCTGTTATTTTCTAACGCTATAAAATTTTTAGCTTCGTCAATTTTTTTTTGTGGAATGTCTGCATTATACATTTCGTGACAAAACATTGATACATCTTCTATTAAGGATTCATGATATTGTCTTCTTACAGACAAAGTGTTTTCTCCTATAAACTCTAAAAGATTTATTTCATTATCACGCAAATGTTTATCTCTTTTAAACCTAGATATTACAGACAAACAAATGTCGCATGTTTGAACTCCATAACTATTTTCAGAAGATTTAAATGTTAAATTACTTCCTTCTAGTACTCTAAATTTTTTTTTGTTTTTTGTAATTATTCCTTCCAAGAAAATAGGAGTCGTATTTGAAGAATAAAGTTTGTGAAAATCCTCTAAAAGACTTTGAAATTCTTGCTGTTGGTCGTGAATTATATGACAATCTTTAGATTGCCACATGTCCAACGATTCATCAATTTGGCTTAATATTCCCCATAAAAAACAAACGTTAGGTGTGTACATAAAATTATCGCTCATAGATGTGTAGGTAACTTTATTACTATTTTTTATTGCCCAATCAAAGCTGTCTGTAAATATTTGGACTGTCCTATGATCTAATGGCATTTTTCCTAAATTCGTCTGTAATCTTAATAAAACATCGGTAAAGCTTACTTCTCCCTGTGTACTATTCTTAGAAAGTAAACATTTGTTCCAGAATAATTTTAAAATATCGTCACTAACTAAATTTATAAAGTTTAAAAGTAGTACAAGTCTAAATTCTTTTACCCAATAACTACGCCATGGAACAGCTTCATTTTCTCCAGCATCAAAAATTGTGTCAAATAATATTGTTGCTGCATGAAATTTTTTATCAACATCCATAGCCACAAATTTTATATCAGACTGGCTAATTATATCTAATATTTCTTTAGCTACTAAATTTTTTTGACTAGATGTTAGATTTTTTGCATGCAAAAATTTTAAGTTCAAATTTAATAATATTTTTTCAAATTCTTTTGAGTATGCTACATCAAAATCTTCATTTGTAAGAACTGCTAAGTTCAAAAAAAATGATTGCTCTTCATCAAACATATTTAATCCAGTATTTCCAGTTTCATCTATGTATACAAACATATTTACGTCCTATCTAAGCTCAAGTTTTTATTTAATTTGTAATAGTTCATACTACTCTTTAGGCGTATAGAAAATAGCATCAAGCATGGCTACTCTGCCATCCCAAATCTTTTTTTCTAGTACGTTTTTAGGGCAGGGTGCATTCCACCATCTGGAATCTAAAATTCGCTCAATAACTCTTTCCCAATAGTGTTTATATTTGTCATCTGTACCGTATATATTGGATATTCCAAAATTTTTGCACAACTGTTGTGAATTTCTCTGGTTTAGACATACAAAGTAGTCTGGTCTTTTGAGGGCGAGAAGCCTTGTAACGCCAGCTAATCCGTCTCTATCATTTGGAAATGCTTCTAAAAAACTATCAATATAATCAAAGTAATTTTGGGATGTGACAGCACCTACTAAAGGTATTTTGTCAAGAGCCTTAGATATATTTTCATTATTATTAATTATTCTGTTTGCAAACTTCCCTGCGCCACTCATAGAACCAAACCACTTAAAGTCTTTACCATTAAAATCATTATCTAGCCCTGCTATGGCTTTTCTCCATTCCAAAGACATTTTTGAAAAAGTACTAGTAGCAAATTGTTCTTGAGCTTCTGCTAATATTTCGCAACGGTCTTTAACTCCATGATGTTCATCAATTTTTACCTTGTGAACATATTTATCCCAAGAGTAGTTTAACACGCTCGAATCAAGTGGAGATTTTTTAACCTTTTCTTCTCCATATGTACCAGAAATACTTTGAATTTTAGATTTTTGAATGTTATGCATACTTTTGTAATTTTCAAATTTTTTACTAGTCATCTTTTCACCAGATGACCACATAGCGTGGATAGTCTTTTTTATGTCACTAACAAGATTATCAAAATTGTCATTCTTTCTTGAAGATAGATGTAGTGTCATTTCTTGATTTCTCGTAAAAGCCCCATGAGTCATATTTGCACTACCTAGTATGATGTCCCAACTATCTTTAGATTGAAATAGATACGCCTTGGGGTGAAAAACTCCTGATGGTTGCAGTACAAAATGAACTTGATTGAAATCAATAAAAATTTCCAAAACATCTGGGTGAGTTTGATAAAAATGTGTTCCAATAGCACTTTTTTTGATTTTTGACTTGTTCTCGTAAAGCGTATTTATCACATCTGTATTGGCACTAGCCCACGCAGTTGCAAATGTGATAGTATTGTGTTTTTCAATGCATTTTATCAAAAGATTGCTAAGTGTTTGTCCATTTGTGATAAGTGCCATGTACGCCTACTGTATGGTTGATAATTGAATACATTATATTATAACTAAAGTCTGATAAAATATCAAACGTTGGATGCAAAAAAATTTATCAACGTTCCAAAAATGTTATAACCATGAGTCTTATCTGATGTAAGTTTTGTGTGAGTTTTGTGTGCTTTTTGTTGGTTGATTTTAATGCACAGTTAAGGCTATTATAAGCCAACTGATACTCGCAGAGTAGAAAATTTCTCTTGAAGGAAGATATATGACCAACGCAGAACTGAAAAATCTCAAAGACACCTTGTGGAAATCGGCGGACACCTTACGTGCCGAGTCTGGTTTAAAGTCTAGTGAATACGCCACGCCCATACTTGGTTTGATATTTCTGCGTTTTGCTGAAAATAAATACAGGTTGTATGAGCCAGAAATTTTGGCAGAGTACAACAAGGTCAAAGGCTCTCGTGTGGAGAAGCCCATTTCTGATATTGCCATTGCCACTTGCGGTTTTTATCTTCCCGATGAAGCACGTTATGATTATTTGCTGAATCTTCCTGAGACGGAAAACATCCCCGAGCATGTGAAAAAAGCCATGCTCGCTGTGGAGAAATACACCAAAGAGCTGGAAGACACCTTACCCAAGGACGAATACTACGCTGTGGACGGTAAGGACGGTAAAGCCGTGGTGAAAAAACTGCTCAAGGCTTTTAAGGACATCCCCGACAATACCACCATAGATATTTTTGGCGAAATATACGAATATTTTCTTGGTAACTTTGCCCTTGCAGAAGGGCAAGGCGGCGGCGAGTTTTTTACGCCGTCTTCCGTAGTGCGTTATATGGTGGAGGTTCTTGCTCCCACAGAAGGGGAAATATTTGACCCGGCTTGCGGTAGTGGCGGTATGTTTGTGCAGGCCGCCCATTATATTGCCACGCATAAAGCCAAGGGCAAGGATATAAATTTACGTGCTTATGGTGTGGAAAAGACAGGGGCGACAGTTAAGCTTGCCAAGATGAACCTTGCCTTAAATAACATCCGCGGCACCATCATCGAGGCGAACAGTTATTATAATGACCCTCACCAATGCTTTGCCCGTTTTGATTATGTCATGGCCAATCCTCCCTTTAATGTGGATGATGTGGAGCTGGAAGACGTAAAAGAACAGCCACGCTTTAATACCTACGGTGTACCGCAAAATAAAACCAAGCCCAAGAAGAACGCCAAAGAAACCGTGCCCAATGCCAACTATTTATGGGTAAATATGTTTGCCACCTCGCTCAAGGCAGGCACGGGCAGAGCGGCGCTGGTTATGCCCAACTCCGCTTCTGATGCCGGCAACAGTGAAAAAGAAATCCGTAAAAAGCTTATTGAAGACGGCATCATCAGCCAAATGGTCACCCTTTCTACCAATATGTTCTCCACCGTTACCCTTCCTGCTACCTTATGGTTTTTTGATGCCGCACGGACAAAAAAAGATGAAATCCTTTTTGTGGATGCCCGTAATGTTTTCACGCAAATTGACAGGGCGCATCGTAAATTTAGTGAAGAGCAGATTAAAAATCTTGCCCTCATATCCAGATTATATGAAGGAAAAACAGAAGAATATACAAACTTGCTCACGGAATATAAGGCAGAAATAGCCCGCATTGCACAAGGCGGCGTCATTGAAGATGGTAAAGACAGCGCTTATTGGCAAGGCCACATAGACTGGATTGAAGAGCGCTTCCCCAAGGGCGTCTATGCCGATGTGGTGGGGCTTTGTAAGGTTGCCAAGCTCGAAGGCGAAGACGGCATCATAGACCAAGATTATTCACTCAACCCCGGCCGCTATGTGGGCGTGGTCATAGAAGATGACGGCCTCAGCCAAGAGGAATTTAAAGCAGAAATGCAGAGCTTGCATGAGGAATTGGAAAAGCTCAATGAAGATGCACATGCGCTGGAAGGCAAGATTGCTGAGAATTTGCGGGGGCTGTTTTGATAAATGCATGAAATTTTTTCGACAAGAGAAGTTGCTACACTTATTTATAGTGCTGTACTTGTGTTCTTTGTTTTTTATTCGGACAAAACAAGGTCAAGTGCAGTTAGAGTGTTAAAATCCGGGATAAAACTGAAACTTTTATCTCCATTTCTACTACTTTTTGCTTATACAGCGTTAGTAGCATATATATTAAATGTCTTTTACATCTTAAATATTCAAAATATAAAAAATATTTTTATATGGTTTATATTCGTAGGCACTCCAATGTGCTATGGCACACTTAATGTAAGAATATCAAATGATTATTTTAAGGGATTGATATTTAAAAAGTTAAAACTTGTAATATTTGTTGAATTTTTAATTTCAACATTTACCTTTGGTCTCGCTACAGAGTTAATAATTTTGCCCTTAGCGGCGATTATAATGGCTTTATCCGAAATGGCAAAATCAAAGGATGAGTTTAGGCATGCTGCTGTTTTTCTAGATGGTTTAATTGCTGTTTTAAGCATATTTTTCTTATATTTTACGATAGAGGTTGCAGTCTTGGAGTATAAAGAATCAAATAATATGCAGTATTTGGTTTCTTTTTTGACACCTATAGTTTTCACTTTGCTTTATATCCCAGCCGCATATTTGTTGGCTCTTTATGGTGCATATGAGAATGTTTT
>CAYJHS010000163.1:0-5968 GCA_964369815.1 uncultured Desulfovibrionaceae bacterium | reverse complement strand
GTGACAAAACTCAAGGCAAAGGCGAAATTTCACGTAATCCCTTTGCCCTCACCGGAGGTGACAAAACTCAAGGCAAAGGCGAAATTTCACGTAATCCCTTTGCCCTCACCGGTAGCGATTAAAACATTTGTATCATCGACTAACAAAGCGAAGAAAATCCCATACCCCTCTTGCCTCACCGATGATAACAAAAATATCGTTATTAATTGCATCTATTGAAGACAGAAATAATATTCAAGTTATTTAAAAGTGCAGAAAAACATCACGCAAAAGCAGCATCACGGCACACATATTGCAATTGTTAAAACATACGCTTCTTCCCTTGCTTTTATTGAAACAAGAATATACCGTGCTCTGCACATACAGAGGAAAACCATGCTTTTATATATCCACGTACCCTTTTGCCGCAGCAAGTGCCATTATTGTGCCTTCCACTCTCTGCCCCTTGGCAAAACGCAACCATTGCAAAGCGAAGCATTTCGGGCATATGTGGACACGCTTCTTTTAGAATTGAGCATCTGGGGTGACGTATACGGTGGCACACCAATTTCTTCGGTCTTTTTTGGCGGTGGCACACCAAGCCTTTTACCTCCTAAAGTAGTTTCTCTTATATTAGAACGTGTTGGCAAATTCTTTACTTTCACTGATAATGTAGAGATCAGTCTAGAGGCCAACCCTGAATCTTTGCGATCAAAAGAGCAAATGCGTGATTTTGCCAAGGCTGGCGTCAATCGTTTGTCCATTGGCTTACAAAGTCTTGACGAAGAATACTTACACCTGCTTGGTCGCTCACACAAATTACGTGACAGCCTTTATGCTGTAATGCAAGCAAGAGATTGTGGTATCAATAATATTAATGTGGATTTGATGTGGGGTTTACCTAAACAAGGCGTGCGTCATTGGCTCAACACCTTACGCGAAGTCACCCGTATGAAACCACAGCACATTTCTGCTTATGGCCTGACCCTCGAAGAAGGGACAAAGCTTGAAAGTGATTATAATAATGGCCAGCTTGTTTTGCCGCCAGAGCGTGACCAATCTGTAATGTTTATGGAAGGGGCGGCACTTTTGGAAGAGCAAGGCTATTTGCATTATGAAATTTCCAACTTTGCGCGCATGGGTTTTCAGTGCCGCCATAACTTGGGGTATTGGGAGGGAGATGACTACCTTGGCCTTGGCCCTTCGGCTACTTCTACTGTGCAAGGTAAACGCTGGACGAATCCTTATGATCAAGGTTTATGGGCGGCAAATGTCACGAATAAAACCCTTGATGCTGACGCTGCTGTGCTCACACCAAGAGAACGAGTGTTGGAATTAGTCATGCTCCGCTTGCGCACCTCTCGAGGCTTGCGCTTTAAGGCTTATCGAGCCCTTACCGGACGCAATTTTATGAAAGACCACAAATTGCTTATTGAGGCACTCCATGAAAATGGGCTTATCCGCATTCGAAACGGATACTTACGCTTAACACGTAGTGGCATGCTCGTTTCTAACAGCATCTTATCCAATATTTTTTCACAAACGGCGCAAACTTTGCCCGAAAGCCTTCTTCTGCCACCAAGCGCAACTATGCAACTCGAAGTACAGGCGTCTGTTTGTGTATAAAAAACTATAGTATTTTGAAGGACACTTTATTACTTCGATAAAAGTGTCCCTCAAAAAGAAAAAAATCACATCTCTAATCTGCGAGCAGTTCATATTGCTCTAGTTTATCTGCAACAGCACTCAATACCAGTGCCATAGTAGCTGAAATAAAGGCTAAGGCACGTGGGGGAATTTTGTCCACATCATGAATGCCACACACGGCTTTAAAAAATTGTTGTGGACATTTGCGCTGTTCTTCTTTGCCCACAAGCTCCATATAGGGTGCAAAGTGCGTATCAACAAAATTTTTTGCTTGATCTTTTGGGACATTACGTGTTTTTAAGAGCGACGTTGTATTACGCAGATAGGCCACAAGTACACTATTAGGAGCATGCACCATGAGCGATGCGGCCAATGTGGCATGTACAAAGCCATACCATTCCTTACAAAAAAGATTGCGATCAATACTGTGCGGGGTAAAGCCGTCCTTTTCCATTTGGTCTACCATGTTTACAAGCTGTTCCGGTTCGGTATTGAGCGAAAAAAGAATACATGCAGCGTCCACGGCTTGCGATAAGGGCAATTTTTTTTTCATCATCATGTCCCCCTTTTTTAGGGTGGTGATTTTAAAGTATTTATAGTAAATTTTATGCGCAATTCATTGCCTAGAGTCTGATAATCTTAATAAATGTATCATGCCCTGCTTTATGTAGGGCGTCAAGTACAGGTCATTTGCTCTGCGGCAGACAAAAAAAATACTAGTATTTATCTCCATTTTTCCCTACAATTCTCGGTGTAAGCTATATCTATCAGCTTGCCCATGCCAAAGCTTTAAAATATGTCTCATAAGCAATAAATAAATCTCAGGTATAATGTTTTTTTAAAAGAGTCCGAAAAAGCATAGAGAGGTAACAATGACGCTTCCTTCACAGGCTCTATTATATCCTGCTCTTTGGAATGCGCATGCTACGTGTATTTTGCCCCGCAATGCACAGCATGAAGCCTTGGAACTTGCTGTTAAAGAGTACTTTTCGCAAATAGACAGCCAAAAGGCCGCCGAGCATTGCGTTGCCATACACAACATGCTGGAAGATTACTCAACAAAGCATGGGGCTGCACAAAGCAACACACAAATTGCAACGGATATGTATGCGTATGTGTTGATATTACAGGTTGCTAATGCCTTTTTGGATTGTGAAGGAGAAGGGCTTGCTAAAGCTTGCGCTGCACAGGGACAGCCTTTTGTATGCCGCGAAGGTTGCACTGGTTGTTGCCATCAGATGGTATTATGTTCAGAAGTAGAAGCCACACTCATTGCCCTCTACCTTGAAAAACACGCCTCACATAAGGCGCAATTTTTGAGAAAATTTTCGCACTGGAAGCAAGAGGCAGATGTTATAAGTGCATCGTATGTGCGTTGGGGACAAGCTTTTTACGGTGAAGGTAAGGACGATGGAAGCCATTGCCGTGAAGATTATTACATACCATGCCCGTTTTTAAATGAATATGGTGCATGTTATATCTATGCGGTGCGCCCTTATGCGTGTCGCTCTTCGGTGGCAGTGGATAAAAAATGTGCAGAAACTTGTCAAACAACAAAAGGCCACAGGCAGGGCATGCACAATATGCTTTTTTCATTATTTACAGGGCACCATAACGCCAGACAAGCTTTAATGCACGGCTTTGAAAATAAGAAAAAAGATTTGCATAAAACCATTATGCCATATATGGTGCAAGACGCACTAAATCAGTAAGTATTTACAATTATTATTGATTTACTATGTTTCACCATAAGGGCTTATGCGTATATAATAAATACATTTTAAAGAGCACGGGAGGCAACATGAAACTACAAATGAAACTTTTACTACCCATTATCGGGCTGATAGTGGTGCTACTTTCTGCCAGTGGCTATATAAGCTATCATGACGCAGAAGTAACCTTAACTGACAGCATTGTAAAAACCTTCAGACGCGAAACAGCAGCCATGGTAGATGCCGCAGATCAATTTGCCGCTCGCTCCTTGGCAGACGTACAGCGCATTGCTAAAAACCCTGCCATTGGCGCATTTTTAAGCAATGACATCACCGATCCCGAAGGCATTGCCGCCATGAACAAGGAACTTGCCAATGAAAGAAGCATGTATCCTGACATTGACCGCATTGCTCTCTTAGACGAAGAAGGTGTAACCCGTGCTACAGCCACCCCTGACCTTGAAAAACTCGGCGATGCCTTTAGAAGTCGTCCCTATTACACTGAAGCCATGGCCGGTAGACCCTCTGTTACTTCTATTTACATGAGCAGTATCGACAAAGCACCCATTATTTCTGTGGGTGTGCCGGTAACCCATGAAGGCAAAATCGTTGGCCTTATCCGTGTGGCCTATTCTGTAGAATTTTTAACAGACATGCTCAAAACTCTTTCACTACCTAATGGCGGAGCTGCCTATATCTTAAACGATGAAGGCCTCATCGCCATTTCTGACAATCCTGCTTGGCTGTTCAATGACAAACTTAAAGTTATACCTACTTTCAAGCAATGGGCACAAAAGAAGGATACCGGCCTTGTGGAAATGCTCAATGATGCTGGTGTCGTTACTCTGTTCTACCACGCCCCCACAAAAAGTGGCCTATTGACCCCTGTGGTAAGAGCCATCAAAAGTGACGCTTTTGTAGCCCTTGATGAAATGATGTGGCACACAGTCATGAGCCTTATTGTCGCCATCATCATTGGCTCTATTGTGGTCTTTGTCCTGCTTATCCCTGTTGTGCGTTCTTTAAAGCAAGGTGTCGATTATGCTATTGCCGTTTCCAAAGGAGATCTCAGCGGCACCTTGAAAGTAAAGCGTAGCGACGAAATTGGCGAACTTGCCGATGCGTTACGAACCATTCCGCAATCCTTAAACGAAATTATTGCCGACTATACTAATCTTGGAGAAAATATTCGTGACGGTCACCTCAATGCTAGTGGTGACCCCAATAAATTTAGTGGTGACTTTGCTTCTCTTGTCAAGGGCACCAATATCATTTTAGACAATTTTAGAGCTCTATTGGAAAACATCAACTCTCCTGTTTTTGTTTTAGATAAAAACCTTAAAGCTACTTATGCCAATGCTGTTACACGTTCCCTTGTGGGCGATGATTACACAGGCAAAGACTGTAAGACTCTCTTCAACAATGAAGACGATGGCACATCAGATGATGCTGTGCTAATAGCTTACAGGACAAAACGACCTGCCAGCAATGATACTGTCACGCGCCCACAAGGCCGTCAAATTGATGTGGCATATAGCGCCATTCCGTTGCTGGATGATAGAGGGGAATTCAACGCCATGCTGATTCTTGTAACTGACGTAACTAGTATCAAGCAAACCCAGCGCACAATCATGGAAGTGGCTGCTGGCGTAACAGAAATTGCCGATAGAGTAGCAACAGCCTCTGAGCAATTGTCTGCCCAAGTAGAACAAGTCACCGATGGGAGCAATGCCCAGCGTGACCGCACAGCCTCCGCTGCTGCTGCCATTGAAGAAATGAATGCCACCGTACTTGAAGTGGCCAATAATGCCGAGCAAGCCCGTGTGCAAGCTGGCGAAACCCAAGAAAAAGCAGCCGACGGTGCACAACTTGTCAGCCAAGTTGTACATGCCATGGGCGACGTGAACACCGTTTCCCTTGAGTTACAGCAAGATATTAAGAGCCTTGGCGACCAAGTGCAAGCCATCGGTTCCGTCATGGGCGTTATTTCTGACATCGCTGACCAAACCAACCTGCTCGCCCTTAACGCCGCCATCGAAGCTGCCCGTGCCGGTGACGCCGGGCGTGGGTTTGCTGTTGTTGCCGACGAAGTACGTAAACTTGCTGAAAAAACCATGAGCGCTACTACCGAAGTTGGTGCCAGCATCACCGGTATTCAACGCTCCACCGCCGCCAACATTACCCAGTTTGAAAAAGCTGTAAAAATCATTGGCGAAGCTACAGACTTGTCCAACACCTCCGGTGAAGCCTTGGCAGAAATTCAGTCCCTCGCTGAACACAATGCCTCTCTCATTACCGGCATTGCCACCGCCGCCGAAGAACAGTCCGCCACCTCCGAAGAGCTGAGCCAAGTATCTTCTGCTGTAAGCGAAATTGCTGACGAAATCAGCGGCGGCATGAATGAAGCCTCACAAGCCGTGCGTGACCTTGCACAGCTTGCCGTGGAGCTTAAAGAAAACTTACGCCGCCTACAAGGCTAAAGAATAATTTAATTAACCTTTCAGGGGGATAAGCTTTTACAATGCAAAAGCTTATCCCCCTGATGCTATTTGGAGTTATTTTGGGGAGTTATTTTTGGGGAGGGGAGAGGAAAACTTTTGCTAGCGCCAAAAAGTTTTCTTCTCCCCTCC
>CAYJHS010000162.1:0-6141 GCA_964369815.1 uncultured Desulfovibrionaceae bacterium | reverse complement strand
AAGGTGGCGAAGTTCTAATGGGCATCGAAAGATTATCCGGAACAATACTTTCACCAGTACAAAGCAAGGAAGCTCTTTCAAGCTCATTGGCAAGCTCACGCACATTACCAGGCCAGCTATATTGCTCCAAAAGGCGCATGGCATCTGCACTCACCTGCGTGATGGCCTGGGGATTTTGCTGCGCATAATAGGCGTACATATGCTTTACCAAAAGCGCTATGTCCTCCCTGCGTTCTCGTAAAGGGGGAATGTGTACGTGCATGACATTTAAGCGATAAAACAAGTCTTCTCGGAAGGTTTTTTCTTTTACGCTTTGTTCTAAGTCCTTACAAGTCGCTGCCATGATGCGCACATTAATGGGGAGAGGCTTGCGTCCGCCCACACGTTCCACTTCGCCACTTTCCACCACATGCAAGAGTTTTGCCTGACTTTCAAGAGGCATATCGCCAATTTCATCCAAAAAGATTGTCCCCTCATGCGCTTGCTCAAAACGCCCCATGCGTGCCTTTACCCCCGATGCCACGCCCATTTCAATGCCAAAGAGCTCGCTTTCCAGCAAGGTAGCCGGAATGGCAGCACAATTTATGATGACAAAGGGCTTATGCGCACGAGAGCTTAAAAAGTGGATATGGCGGGCAAAAAGGCTCTTTCCTGTACCTGTTTCGCCGGTAAATAAGAGGGTGCAGTCCACCGCCGCCGCTCGCTCCACCTGTTGCAAAACCGGCAGCATGGTGGGGGCTTGAGAGAAGTGCATAAAGGATTTTTCTTTGGAGACTTTGCGCTTAAGCTCCCCACGTAATTGGGTATTTTCTGTAATAAGCTTATCTTGATGGCTTAAGAGCTCATGACGTGCGTCTTCCAACTCCACAAGCAAACGAGACAGCTCAAATTCACGGGCTTCCGTGCGCACCAGCATCATGGCAAAAGCCTCCACCAAGACATTGACAGGGTCGCTGGCATCATCGCTTGGCAAAAGGTCGAAGACGGCCTTGGCCTGTTCATAATCCCCTTGCGCCATTTGTGTGCAAATTTCCGTCAACCTTTGAAAAAGATCTTTACCCGTCATGCGCTCTCCTTATGTATAAAACCTGCATATGCCAAAAAAATGGGCACGTCAAGATAAAGACACAGGTACACAAAGCATGGCATTCTCATTTCAAATTTAATTTAGCTATGTGGCTATTGCCTTAGCTCAGTAAAAAAAACACTGAGTCTTTGCAATGAACAATTTTTGCACCATACAAAGTAAAGCTTTTCACTGGCATAGTATAAAAATACAATTGGCATCGATGTAATTGATGCCAGTATTTTTATGCTATGCCAGTGAAAAGCACAATCAAGCACCTGTTACAAATGCTGAGTTAAAGCAATACACCACCTTTGACAACAGAGCTATTTTATACTATGTAGCATAAAGCTTATATTTTTTTCCTTTAGTGAGCACTCATACGCTCAAACACCCAAGGAGCACTCATATGGCATTTGATAATACAAAAAACTTATTCGGCGATACCTCTGTTTTGCAAACTAACAAAACCTATAGAGCGCAAGCAGATAATATCATTTTAGATAAAGTCGTGGGCCCATTTGAGGGAACAGATGAATCTTTAGCGCGCATTGTTTCAGGGGACATCTTCAATGCCACAAACTCCACCATATACGGTGCGGATGATATTATTGATGGCTCCAAGGTAAATTTAAAAAACGCTACAATATTTGGTGACGCAAATGTTATCACCCAAGGAAAGTTTTTTGGCGGCGATGACAGCATATCCATAAACAATATACTTCCCTTTATGAAACAATATGAAAGTAACTTCATATCCGGTGATATTCTGGGAACCGAATATGTTGACACTTTTCAAGGTGGCAATGACACAATTATTGTGCATGGTGATATCTTGCAACAACCCTCTCAAGCTGGATTTACTTACATATACGGTGACCTCTTTCACTTTAGCGGAAACACCTTTGTGGGGGGGAATGACACTATCACCATTAAAGGAAATGTGAGTCGTACCGGCATCTATGGGGATTTTCTCAGTTATTCTCCGGGAGGTAATCTGAGCGGCGGCAATGACATTATTACCATTGGCACGGCACAAAAACCCAGTGAAGTCTTTGACTCTGCAATAGTTCTTGGCACAGGTAATGACAAACTCACCATTTATGGCACAGTGGAAGAGACAAGAATTCACGGTGGCAATGGCAATGATTCCATCACCATAGGCACACTCATCACATCTTCCAGCACAGGGAGTATCCAAGGCGGTGGTATTATCGGCGGTGCAGGCTTTGACAGCCTTAAAATTACTGGAAAAATCAATACAGCTCTAGACCTTGCCGCCATCACACTTGGTTTTGAACAATACACCTTTGCGGAAATTACCAAGGGTGGCTCCTTAAAGCTTGTAGACGCTACTCCAACACTCCCCACATATAACATTACCAAGCTTAGCGGTGGCATTATTGAAGGGAGCATGATTAATGATACTGTGAAAATTAGCACCCTACAATCAGGTACTGTGAAGGGCAATGATGGCAATGACCGCATAGACATAGTCACCATGCAGGGCGGCGCCATACGCAGTGGCAACGGTGACGACATTGTCAGCGTTAAGACCTTAACAAAAGGCTCTATTACAGGCGGTGAAGGCTTTGACACCTTTTTATATAACAAAACACTCACCAACACCTACACCATAGACAGCTCTGCCTTCCCTGACTTTGAAGCCTTTGGCATCACAGTATTGGCAAGCGGCGGCAAATTGCAAGGCACCAATAACGCAGACAATCTTGTCATTGATACCGTATCCGGTGGCACGGTGGACGGACGTGCAGGAGCAGACAAAATCCATATCCTCTCAAATGTGCAAAAACCTGTCACTATTGTAAATAATGCCGTTCCCATAGACACTGTATACCTACAAGAAGGCATTGCTACCAACGGAAAAATAACACTCAGCAGTAGCAGTAGCGGTTTTATCCTTGCAGAATCACAAGGGGCGAGTGCCACGCAATATGTGGGCTTTGACATGAAGGGCGGCAACATTACAGGAAGTGCTGCTAAGGATACCCTGCATATTGATGTACTCACTGCGGGTAGCATCAATGCCAAGGCTGGAAATGATGCCATTTTTATCAATAGCATCAAGGGCGGTACGGTGCTTGGTGACGTTGGTAATGACCAATATACTATTACGAACCTTGAAGGCGGTACCATTAATGGTGGTAATGCAGCAGATCGTATTACCATTACGCAGGTAAAAGGGAAGGCTTCCGTCATAGAAGGCGGCGCTGATGCGGCTATTGATAATATTATTCTTACCAATGCTGTGGCGACCTTCCAAGGGCAAGCGGTGGCCACCACCATTAAAAATAACGGCACCGTGGCAGATATTGTGAGCCTTAAAGGAGGCATCCAAGCGGGCGGCACTGTGACCCTTGTGAGTAATTACGGCTTTATAGTGGGCAAGGAACAATTGCAATCTGCTACTAAAGTGGGCTTTGACATGAGTGGTGGTAGCTTAATAGGCAGTAAAGGAGCAGACAGCATCCATGTGGGCATACTCTTCGATGGTAGCGTATACGGCGGCGCCGGTAATGACACTATCATTATAAACACTCTTGTCAACGCAGATGTCTATGGCGGCGCAGGAGCTGACCGCATAACTGTAGAAAATTTCGATTCTGGGATTGTCTATGGCGGTGACGGCAACGATATTTTTTATGCCAACGCCATTGAAGTGACATACGATGGCGGCGGCGGTAACGACCACATCATATTCACACATGACGCATCTAGTACTGGTATAGACTTAAAAGACATCAAATCAATTAGCATAGAAAAGTTAACCTTCCAATCACTTGCTGACAGAGAGTGGTTCTTCGGAAACGATGCACAAAAAGAAGACGTAAGCATAATAGACGTTGGCAATGCTAATATTTATACCAGCAATTCTGCACAAGATACGCACATGGATACCTTGCGCCTTGTGAATACAGTGGAAGTTTCTTCTACATTACATTTGACAAATAGGGGCACTGTCAATGACATGGTTTTTTTTGAAAATGGATTAAGTGGCGTGGGTTCAAACGTCGATAAAGAAGTTCGGCTATATACAGGCACTGGAGGTTTTACCCTTGCCAAGTCTTTTGACGGCACGCAGTATACAGGCTTTGACCTTACAGACATTAAAATTATCTTGCCCTTTTCTTATTCTACTGCTGTTGCTTCTACCAACGAAATATATATTAATACCCTCACAAACAGTAGCATTGAAAGCAACAATATGCTTAGTATAAACACCGTGAACAATGCGACTATTCGCATGTATGGCAATGGAGAAGCAACAACGCACATTGCCAATACCCTTGAGACTACATTAAACGTAACAAATGGAACATCATCTACCTTTTCCTTATATTTAGAAAATGGTATCAGCGAAGGCGGGAACATTACTTTGGGTGAAGCGTATCGAAATAATCCTTATGTCATTGCAAAATCAGAAACACAAGGCTTCACCATGTCCGGTGGCAGTATACAAGGCAGCGATAGTTCCGAGTTTGTGCATGTCGATGATTTCCAGTCAGGCAATATTGATTTGGGAAATGGTTCAAATACATTCCAATTTAAGACCATGGGGGCAACAGCTTCTGTGCGTGCAGGCAGCGGTACTAATGACACCCTTATCTATGATATAACCATAAATGACGCAAAGATGTTTGCAGACTTTATAAAGACAGAATGGGGTTTTGAAAAGTTTCAATTCACCAACATGGGCACAAAGGGCTCCCTCACCGGCACGGATAATGATGACACCTTAACTATAACCAATATGAATGGTGGCACCCTCAATGGGGGAGATGGCAGTGATTACTTTAACATAAGTTATCTCAACGGCGGCACCATCAATACCGGTGTGGATGCGCATACAGATTACATTACTATAGAGCATAAAGTACACAGCGACAATGGAAACGACGCTCTCATCACCATACGCAATAGCGGCACGACCCGTGATACTCTCGTGTTTAACAATGGTATTGGAGAAGGGGCAAAGGTGACGCTGGTTTCTAGCCAAGGCGGATTTTTTATTCAAGAACAAACTGTGTTTACATTTGGTTTTAATATGGACGGCGGCTCCTTTACGGGGAGTTTGGCAGCCGACCAACTATATATAAAGACCCTTTCAGGCGGAGCATTCAGTGGCGCAGGCGGCAATGACTATATTTGGCTAGATGATTTTTCAGGCGGTACACTCAACGCCGGTGTCGGGGCAGACGAGCTTACCATTTTGGGGATACAAAATTCTACGGCTCTTATAGAAACAGGTTATGATGCTGATGTAGATGCGGTAAACCTTGATTTCTCTAGCAATGAAAATAACCTTGGCACGCTCACCATAAGAAATAGCGGAAGCGTTAAAGATACTATAGATATAAGACATACCCTAGAAGCGGGGCAAAACATTGTGCTTCAAGGCAATAGCGGTTTTACCCTCGAGAGATTCTCGAATGCTTTTAACATGAATGGCGGAAAAATTACAGGCAGTGCGCACGCTGATGACGTATACATTGGCACCATGACTGCGGGGAACATACACCTTGGTGCAGGTAATGACACTGTGTCCATCCAAAATCATAGAGGCGGCACAATCAATGGCGGCAACGGCATAGATTCTGTTTTAATTAACACGTCGGGAGATGTGAACTTGAGTAACTATGCCCATGTGCTGGATACATTTGTGAACTTTGAAGCCATTGCCTTTGCAGAGAATGGAAGCAATGAAACGCTCTATGGCACAGATAGCAAAGATACCGCGGGAGTAAAAAGCCTTAATGGCGGCACTATCCAAGCCCAAAAAGGTGCCGACACCATTAATATAGAAACGGCACACAGCGGCACTGTTTATACCGGCGAAGATGCCATTGCCGATGTTATTACCATTGAAAATCCACTCGTTACCGGTAACAATAACCTTACCATTGATAATCAAGGTTCAGTCAGGGACACGGTCTATTTAACACAAGGCATAGGGGGTTCCACTGAAGGCGAAGCAGGGAGTTTAGTGCTGAATAATGGTAACTTTATTGTGGCAAAATCCCTTACTGGCACGCAGTACCCCGGCTTTGTCATGA
>CAYJHS010000161.1:0-6143 GCA_964369815.1 uncultured Desulfovibrionaceae bacterium | reverse complement strand
TAAATATTGGCGAAACGGTTGTTATTATTGCTGCTCAATGCATCGGTGAACCTGGAACACAGCTCACCATGCGTACCTTCCACATTGGTGGTACAGCATCAAGTACCATTGAGAAGAATAAGTTTGAGTCCCAAAACTCCGGACGTGTTATTCTTTCCCGTGTACGCTCGGTACAAAACCGTGACAACCAAACCATTGTGCTTGGCAAAAGTGGTCAACTCACCATTGTGGACGTACAAGGGCGTGAACGTGAAAAATACACCCTCCCCAACGGCTCCCACTTACATGTGGAAAACGGTCAAGAAGTGCCCCAAGGTACCCTGCTTGCCGATTGGGACCCCTTTAACGAACCCTTTGTGGCTGAAGTGGGCGGTACGGTGCGCTTTGCTGATATTATTGAAGGCAAAACCGTGCAAGAAAAGGTGGACGACATTACCCGTCAAACCACACAGACCATCATTGAATATCGTACCACAAACTTTCGTCCATCCATCTCTGTATGCGATGACGAAGGCAATGTGAAGATGCGCTTTGAACACAGTGTGGCTGCCACCTACAACTTGCCTGTGGGCTCCATTATCATGGTGCGTGACGGCTCAGAAATTGAAGCCGGTGACACCATTGCTCGTAAGCCTCGTGAAACTTCCAAGACCAAGGACATCGTGGGTGGTTTGCCTCGCGTTGCTGAGCTATTTGAAGTTCGTAAGCCCAAGGACATGGCTGTGGTCTCTGAAATTGCAGGCACCGTGGCCTATGCCGGCGAAGCCAAGGGTAAACGTAAGCTCGTGGTTACCCCAGAAGTAGGCGATGCCAAAGAATATCTCGTACCTAAGGGTAAACATATCATTGCCACAGAAGGTGACTTTGTAGAAGCTGGCGACGCCCTCACTGAAGGTTACCCAGAACTGCATGACATCCTCAAGACTCGTGGTGAAAAATACCTTGCTCGTTACCTTGTGGATGAAATCCAAGAAGTATATCGCTTCCAAGGTGTGGGCATTGACGATAAGCACATAGAAGTTATTGTTCGTCAAATGCTCAAAAAGGTTACAGTTCTTGACACAGGTGGCACAAGCTTCCTTGTGGGTGAGCAGGTGGATAAGGCCGAGTTTAGACAAGGCAATCTTGAAGCCAAATCCGAAGGACGCAAACCTGCTACGGCAGAACCGCTCGTACTTGGTATTACGCAAGCTTCTCTTACCACATCGAGCTTTATCTCGGCGGCTTCTTTCCAAGAAACTACCAAGGTACTTACCGAAGCCTCCTTACGTGGCAAAATGGACTACTTACGAGGCCTCAAAGAAAACGTCATTGTGGGTCGTCTCATTCCTGCTGGCGCTGGCTATAGAGAGTATGTGCATAGCGAAATCAACGTACCAGAACAAAAAGAACGTCCCGACAGATTTTTAGAAGAGCTGGAAGAAGACTCCATTCTTGTGAAAATCGAAGAAAATAGCTAAACAATATACAAACAATACACAAAACGCTCTGCACTTGCAGAGCGTTTTGTTTTGCAATGATTTTTTATAAATTATGGGAAATTGCCCTAATTAACTTTGCACAACTGTCGATAATTATATACAGCTTTTTTTAACATATTAGATGAGGTAACATCCATGAAACTACAATTGCTCGGAAAGGTTTTGCTCTCTACCTTAATTCCCATTGTCATTGGCATTGGCGTATTAACACTTTTATCCTCTCGTTTATCTTCTAACGGTCTCTATGAAATGGCAGACATTCAATTACTTGAATTTGCCAAAAAGCAAGCTTCTGAAATTGATGGCATTATGAAAAATGCCACAGCCCTTGCAGACATGCTCGACAGTGACGATAAATTAGAACAGCTCTCTGCTTTGGCAAACCAATTAGGTACCGACCGAAACAACTCACCTGAATTTCAAGCTTTACAAAAAAATGTTAGTGCCACACTAAGTGAACTTACAGAAGACTTTAAAGACATTTCTGCTGCAGTTCTTGTGGCAAAAAATGGTCAAACCATTGCTTATTCTAAAGCTTCCATTAAAGATTTTGATACCAGCAGATATGATAGTGTCATAGCCGCATTCAAAGGAAATGCCAACTTAGAAACACGCCAGTCACAAACTACTGGTAGAATGAGCGGCATGGTTGCCACACCGGTTACCGCAGACGGCTCTACCGAACCTGCCGACGGGGTTTTGCTATTGGTAGTGGACCTTGCTACGGTTTCTGACAATACTATTAAAAATATTAAGCTTATGCCTAGCTCCAATCCATTTTTGCTGAGTGATAAAGGCATTATGCTCATGGAAAGAGCTTTTCCAGAACTCATTGGCAAGGACAACTCCAGCGAAGAGTTTGCCAAGATTTTGTTGCGCGATAAAACAGGCATTGCCCGTTATGAATATGAAGGTGTCCCCAAGGTAACGCACTTTGCCGAGCTGCCTAACACTAAGTGGGTTATGGGTATCGAAACCAACGAAAGCGATTTTTATATTACTTCTAATAAAATTACCCTCTACCTTACCCTTGCCGGCCTTGTCATCTTGCTTGTGGTAGGGCTAGTTGTCTATGTAGTCATTAAAAAAGTCGTAGTAGTAGTTTCTCAAAGTGCTAGCATTGCCACCTATGTTGCCGAAGGAAACCTTGAGCTTACCTCCGAACAAGAGGCACAAATCACCGCCGCACTTACTCGTACGGACGAATTCACCACCTTGGGACTAGCTTTCAAAGCCATGGTCACCAACCTTGGCAAGATGGTTGTTGCCTCCGAAGAAAAGAGCAAAGAAGCACAAGTGGCCGCCGATAACGCTGCCATAGCTTCCCAAAAAGCAGAAAAATCTGCCCAAGAAGCTGAAGCCAGCCGTCAGAATATCCTTACCGCCGTAGTGCAACTGGAAGGCATCGTAAACAATATTGCTTCTGCTTCCGAAGAGCTCTCCTCACAAATTGAGCTTTCCAGTAGCGGTGCTGAAGAGCAATCTGCCCGCATGACCGAAACCGCTGCCGCCATGGACGAAATGAACGGTACCGTACTGGAAGTTGCCAGAAATTCCAGTTCCAGTGCAGAACTTGCCGACCATACTAAGGAAAAGGCCACTCAAGGTGCAAAAATTACACAAAAGTGCCAAGAATCTATGGGACAAGTTAAGAATGAATCTTTAAAACTACGTCAAAATATGAGCGAATTGGCAAGCCATGCACAGTCAATTAGCGCGGTTATGGGCGTTATTTCAGACATAGCCGATCAACCCACCCTGCTAGCCTTAAACGCCGCCATTGAAGCTGCAAGAGCTGGGGAAGCTGGACGTGGCTTTGCCGTTGTAGCCGACGAAGTGCGTAAATTGGCCGAAAAAACCATTGCTTCTACCACTGACGTAGCCAATGCCATTAATGCTATCCAACAAAGCACCGAGGTCAACGTACAACAAGTTGACACGGCGGTCACCCGTATTGAGGAAGCCACTGAGCTTGCCATTGAAGGCGGAAACGCCCTACAAGGCATCTTAGAAATGGCAGAACAAAGTGCCGACGGTATCCGTGCCATTGCTACCGCTAGTGAAGAGCAGTCAGCAACTTCTGACGAAATTGCTCAATCCATCAGCACTGTTACCAACATTGCCGAAAGTACCGTCAGTGCCATGAGTGAAGCCACCCAAGCTGTGACTTCTTTATCCGAACAAGCACAACAACTTTCTGCTTTAGTAGATAACTTAAAACACAGCTAAACTATTTTAACCTAATCAATCATAAGCCCTTTGCACAAATTTTGTGTGAAGGGCTTTTTCGTATTGACAAAAAACTTCATTACAGCTACTAATTATAACGGTTATCAATAAGAGCAATCATGCTCATTGGACTAAATATCTATCCTTAAGGAGAAAAAAATGATTGAAGTTGGCAAATTAGCTCCAAATTTCACAGCTGCAGCGTATCAAAATGGCGATTTCACAAAAGTTTCTTTAGAAGACTATCGTGGTAAATGGGTTTATTTATTCTTTTATCCCGGCGACTTCACCTTTGTTTGAGTAACCGAAGTAGCTGCAGTTGCAGCTAAAATCGATGCCTTTGACAAACTTGGAGTACAAGTACTTGCCGTAAGCATGGACACTGTGTTCGTGCATAAAATGTGGGATGAACAAGAAATTTCTAAAATTACAGGCAAAAAAACCCCCTTCCCTCTCTTAAATCATAATTGCGCTTGCATAGGTAAAGCCACGGCGTCTTTAGCGAAGAAGAAGGCATGGATTTACGTGGTAGGTTCATTATTAACCCTGAAGGAATAGTTAAGATCATGGAAATTGTGGACGCTCCTGTGGGTCGTCAGTTTGACGAAACCATCCGTCAAATTGAAGCCCATCAATTTGTTGCAGCACACAATACCTGCGCCATGCCCACCGCTTGGACACCTGGTAAAGCCACCATTGAACCAAGTGCAGAACTTGTAGGTAAAATCAACGAAAGCTGGTCATTAGATAAATAGTTTTTGCCAATTGATAATAATAGCTCCGCTACTTTTTCAAAGTGGCGGAGTTTTTTTATGGGCAAATGAGGAAACGCGCATGAAAAGTCTTGAAAGACCATGCGTCTAAGGCTATGTTTTATTCTTCTCATGCTAATTTTCACGCACAATACCCAAACCTTGAGGTCTTCATGGTAGGACACAAAAAAAATAAAGAACACGGATTTTGGAACACACTCTTTCGCTCCTTTGCCCTTGGTTCCAAGCTGGCCTTTAGCTTTCGCTACTGGAAGTCATTGCCACACAAGTTCATGGAGGCATTAACACCAATTAACTTTCTTTACAGCATCAAAGTCGCCATTGCCTGTGTACTTTCCTATGCTGTCGCTGAGCTTCTGGGTCTTGAATACAGTCTATGGGCGCCACTTGCCACGCTTATGGTCATGCAAGTACACATGTCAACCTCCTTGGAACTTACCCTACTACGCCTTTTTGGTACCCTAGTAGGCGTTATTTTTGGTCTAAGCCTAGCCGCCATTGTCCCCCCAACTCTTGAGGGGCGCTTAATAGCTTTGGCAATTGTCGTACCTATTTGCGCTTTTATGGAACTTTGGGAAGAACGGTTTAAGACCGCTGGCGTTACTGCAGTTTTTGTTTTATTATTAGGACATAATGAAGAAAAAAATGTTGTAATATTTGGTCTACAGCGCCTTTTGGAATTAGGACTTGGCAGCGTCATGGCCTTATTAGTGTCTATGTTGCTTTGGCCGGCATCAGCCGCAACAGAAGTACAAAAAATTGCTAAAGAGCAATTTATGGCTGTGGCTGACATGATAGAAAAAATGACTTCAGGTTTTTTGCAACATGAAAATGAAGTTTCGCATCGCAATATGTTTCAGCTATTAAATCAAATCAGTAATAATACGCAAAAATTTTATCAAATTCGTAAATATGAATTAGCCCACATCTATCGAGAATATCCGCTATTACCACACAGTGTACGCCTGCTCGACGAATTACGCATGTACATTTCTACTATGATGGATTCCATGGAAACGGCAGATGACGCTGATATCACCCCTGACATGAAACATATCATTGAAGAAGTAACTTGTGCTTTGGTTATTACCTTGCGCTGGCTTTCAGACCCACAAAACCCTCCCCCAAAACCCCTGCGCCCTTTGGTTGAAGATAGGGCTATACGCTTTGCTACAGTGCGCAATGCAGGTATGTTCCGCAGTTATAAAATTGATGAGGTCGTGGCAGTCTTTTCATTTTATAATGGGCTGACCCACGCTGCCCAAGGTGTTGCTCTTCTGCAAGAACGTATACTTTACGCGCAAGGAAAAGAAGATACCACATCCTTTCAGCTTTAATATTTTGAGGAAACTTTCATACGCGCTTTTATTTCGTACTGTCAAATTATGATTAATTCTATGCATACAAACAAAGAGGATTGTCTGCTTTCAGCGATGGTTTTGGTGATGTCTTCATACCTGAAGAAGAAGTAACCACACAAAAAATGGACACATAACCATTTAATTTTGCAAAAAAAATACACGAAACAACAAAATGTGCAAAAAATAAATTCTTATTTTGCAAAAAAATTGTTGACAAATGGAGCGTCGTTCCGTAGAACTCCTTTGTTGAGCGGGAGTAACTCAGTGGTAGAGTGCAACCTTGCCAAGGTTGAAGTCGC
>CAYJHS010000160.1:0-6191 GCA_964369815.1 uncultured Desulfovibrionaceae bacterium | reverse complement strand
TGACGAGAAAAAAAAATGGGGCACCATATTTTTGGATGCGGCGCGGGAGTCAAGTTTGAGTAAGCTTGACGCCATGCAAGCGGCTTCTCGTCAGGAGCAATGGAATCAGAAGACGCAGCAAGATTATTTAGAAAAAGTCCGTCAAAAGGCCATTGATCGAGCTAAGGAGATTCTTGGCGAGGCCTATACCGAAAGACAAAATATCCTTGATGAAGCTGAAAAAGATGCCGAACGCATTCGCAATGAGGCTAAGGCGGTGTATTCGAGTGCTGAGGAAACACGTAATCAGGCGCAAAGCTTGAAGCATGGCGTGCAGGCGGAATTTGACAATGCTACACATATCCGCGAGGGCGCCAAGGAGGAAGGTTTCCAGCATGGGCTGAGTGCGGCTCAGGAAGAGCTGAACAATTTTCGTATGGCTATGGGTTCTTCTGTGGCGGGGGTGTTGCAGGCCATTGAGTCTCAGTGTATGCAGATTTTTGAGGGATGGCGGCAAGAGCTTGTAGATTTACTCAAGGTATGTGTTGAAAGAGGCACAGGATTAGTGCTTTCTGAACGCCATGAAGAAATCCTTAAAAAGATGATTTTGGAAGCTGTGAATAATTTGGATGATCGGCGTCTTGTGACCATGCGAGTGCATCCGGAGGACGAAGAGGTGGTAGCAGATTTATTCGCCGCCGCTAAGGAAAAAAACCCCGACCTTGGGCAGTGGCGCATTGTGGCTGATGCTTCCTTACAGCTTGGCGACATTATAGCAGAGAGCCAAACTGGCACTGTAGATAGTCGTTTGCAGCTTTTCCATGAAATGGTGGACAATATTTTACGTCATTTGGCTCTGCCTTCCTCTGCTTTGGACGAGGCAAGTCGGGCGGAGGTGCAAGAGCAGTTGCGCGAGGAAATTAATACTATCCATGAAATGATACCGGATATGCCCGAAGCCCCGCTGGAACCACAAGAGTTAGGTGCGGAACATTTTGACGATGCGCCTCTAGCAGTGGAAAATGGCACAGTTCCAGAAATGCAACAAGAGCATCCATCGCTTGAGGGACCACCAGAGCAAAGTCAAAGCACTTTGCCTGACATGGAAAACGATGCAGAGCCCCACACAGGGCAAGCTCCTCCCGTGGCACCTGCACCGCAGGTAGCGCCCCCATCGCAAGAAGCAACCCCCACGACACCACCGGAATCTACTTCGCCCACTGCGTCGGCTCCCCCTCTTTCGCCCGCACCGCCCCCTAGAGTTACTTTTGATGACGCTGCGCAAAATATTGATGATTCCTTTACAGCAAATCTGGATGCGGATAGTCTCGACAGCTTTGCCCATGACTCCTTTGCCAGTGAAGGTAATACTGACGCCGAAGCAACACAAACGTCCCTCAGTGATGAAGATATTATAGATTTACCCAAGCCTCTCCAAACTTCCGTACGGCACGAACCCACCATGCAAGAGTTGGAAGAAGAGCTTTTGCCGCTGGATGACTTTGATGACGGTGCATTGGATCCTTTTGAAGATGAGCTATTTGCTGATAATCCTCTTATGCAAGAAGGAGATACAGGCAATGCACCCCCTCATCCTCAAGTACCGCCTGTCCCCGAAGCACAGGAAATTGATTTTAGTGTCAGTGGCGAAGCGGTGACGCCTAACCTTGATCCTTCCCTTGTCAAAGGTAAAGCATGAAATTAGACCCACACACCTGCCGAGAGCTTCTTAAAAATGCCAGCCCACTACAAATTTTTGGCAAAGTGCACAAGGTAGTAGGACTTGTGGCAGAAGGCTCCGGCTTGCGCTCACCTCTGGGTGCTGTTTGCCACATGATACCGGAATCTAACGACTTAAACCAACAAGGCATTGCCGCCGAAGTGGTAGGCTTTCGGGATGGAAACTTGCTCTTTATGCCCTATGGTGAAATGCGGGGCGTGCGTCCTGGCAGCCTTATCCGCAACTCATCATTGCCCCCGTACTTTCCTGTAGGGGCGCATATCTTGGGGCGCACTCTTGATGCTTTTGGCGCTCCTCTTGACGGCGGCCCGCCTATCAGTACCGAAATTTTCAATGCTGGCGTCACTGAACAAGGCGGCGAAAATATTCAAGTATATAATCAAAAAATGCTGGAGCAAAAAAAATTTACTCCGGCATGGATTCACAGCGCCCTTGCCTGCTGGTCGCAAGACATGGTGCCCATCTATGCCGACCCTCCAAGCCCCCTACAACGCCCTCGTATTACTGACATTTTAGACGTAGGTGTGCGTAGCATCAATTCCCTTTTAACCCTTGGCAAAGGGCAACGTGTGGGCATTATGGCAGGTTCTGGCGTCGGGAAATCCACCCTCATGGGCATGATGGCACGCTATACCAAGGCCGATGTCAACGTTATTGGGCTTATTGGGGAACGTGGGCGTGAGGTGCTGGAATTTATGGAACGTGACCTTGGCCCCGAAGGCATGGCACGTTCGGTGCTCATTATTGCCACCTCTGACCAATCACCGCTGGTACGCATGCGCGCAGCCTATGCCGCCACCGCCGTGGCTGAATTTTTCCGAGATAAGGGCAAGGACGTATTACTTATGATGGACTCCGTGACTCGCTTTGCCATGGCTGCTCGTGAAGTGGGGCTTGCCATTGGAGAGCCACCTACTACTAAGGGCTATACTCCTACAGTTTTTGCCCAGCTACCAAAACTCCTTGAACGTGCCGGACGATCAGATAAGGGAACCATTACAGGAGTTTATACTGTACTTGTAGACGGAGATGACTTTAACGAACCCATTGCCGACGCCGTGCGCTCCATCCTTGACGGACACATTGTACTCACTCGTACCTTGGCTGACCAAGGGCACTTTCCTGCCATTGACATCTTACGTTCTATCAGTCGTTTACGTTCGGATATTTGTATTAAAGAAGACGTGCTCGCCGGGCGACAGGTGACTTCACTTATGAGCACCTATTCAAAGGTGGAAGATATGATCAATATTGGCGCCTATGCTCAAGGCTCTAATCCGGAAATTGACGCCGCCATTATAAAAATGCCCCATATTAATACTTTCTTACGCCAAAATGTGGACGAACCGCAAAGCTCAGAGCAATCAATGCAAGCACTGCGTATGCTTGCCGCTGGCTAGTAAATGAGGGTATATTTGAGTAATTGCCTACTTTTTCTTGCCTCTAAAAAAAGCTGCTAACCTTCGTAACACACTCTTATGTCCAGAATTGTTTTTTTGCATTTGTGCTAAATACAAAGCTATTTCATGGAATGTTTTTTCCAAATCACAAAACTGCATATTCTTATCCATAAAGTCTTCACCTAAATGCTCATTGAAAAATGCATTTTCTTGAGCCAAAACATCTTCAAGAGCACTATACTCCCCCTCAGTAAGCAGAAATTTCGTACTAAAATGCTCATTAATATTTTCAAGTTTTTGAAATTTTGGATTGGCCCGTCCATTTTTTCTTGAGGCTTCTTCTTTATTGAGTGTATTTTGCAGACGTATAAAGGCATTTGTACGTGAGTCATTAATCTGCACAAAGGCAATATTCTTACAAGAAATCCCCATGTATTCTAGCAAAAATCCCACCGGCCCATAAGAGTGGCAACAAATCTTTTTAAAAGGAAAAAAATGCGTCTGCGGAAAAACTTTTTGTATCGTTGTAATTTTATTAACTTGTGAAATAAATTGTAAAAATTCAAGGTAGTCACCTGAACGAATTTTTTGTTGCAACATGGAACAATGATATTCATAAGGACTGCGAACAACAGCTATAGGAACAATCTCTTTATCATATTTCTTTATCATATTTTTCACTTGTTCTAAACCCATAGGTGATAAAAGAGAAATAGCTTCGCCTGAAAATATAATATTAGTATCTAAAGATAAAATTTTTTCAAACTGCACCATATAATCATTTCTTAAAACATCAATTTTTTCACGCTTTATATTTCCAGAATATTTTTTATAACTATTACCAAAGCATTTAAGAAATATACCTGATTGGTTTGCTATTGTTCGTTTTCCGGAAAGAGTATTATGAAATTCAGGAAATAATATATGTTGCTGCTTAAGAACATGCCTATTCTTTAAGCATGTATCTTGAAAAGAGGACGATGCAGTCTTATGAAAGCCCATATGTAAGTATACTTTTTTCAAAATTTGACCTTTATGTTTATATTAGAGCCATCTGCGCAACTCATGTTCCCAATCAACTCATGCGCTCAGCCCCTTCATACTTATAGAAGAAAAAAAAATTGGCAAGATAAATATTGTACTGGCTCTCGCTGTGGAGCAAATTTATTTTGTTCACAAGGCTTTTCTTGACAAAAACGTCCATATGGTGAAAAATTCAGCTTCAAAATCCACAATTATGAGGTTTATTATGCCCAATGTTCGCTCAACATACACAGACTCTTGTCAGTTTTTTGGAAAAAGTACCCCAGAAGAGCTTGCCGCCATCTATGGTACGCCCCTCTATGTATATAACGAAAACATTTTACGCACCCGCTGCCGTGAACTCAATGCCCTTTCGAGCCTAGACAGCTTTTGCGTCAACTATTCTGCCAAGGCCAACACCAATTTGACGCTTTTAAATATTATTCGTGAAGAAAATTGCGTAGTAGACGCCATGAGCCCTGGTGAGCTCTTTATGAATAAAAAGGCTGGATTCCCTAAAGAAAACATCCTCTACGTCTGCAATAATGTCTCTGCCGATGAACTGAAAAACGCTGTAGATAATGGCGTACTCATCAGCGTTGACTCCCTTGCACAGCTAGACCTTTTGGGCAGCTTAAACCCTGGCGGAAAGGTCATGGTGCGCTTTAACCCTGGCATTGGCGCAGGCCACCATCAAAAGGTTATTACTGCCGGTAAAGAAACAAAGTTTGGCGTCACCCCCGATATGGTAGATGATGTTTTTGCCGTACTCAAAAAACATAATCTTACTCTTGCTGGCATCAATCAGCACATCGGCTCCCTCTTTATGGAGGCTGACGGTTACTTAAATGCCGCAGAATTCTTACTCTCCCTTGCCGAAACACTTCCCACTGGCGCTCTTGAACAGCTTGAAGTCATTGATTTTGGCGGCGGATTTGGTATCCCTTACCGTAAATATGACGGCGAAAAACGCCTTGATCTTGCTGACCTTGGGCAAAAACTCCACGCCCTTTTGTCTGGCTGGACTAGCAAAACCGGTTACAAAGGCAAGTTTTTTGTGGAACCCGGTCGCTATGTGGTGGCAGAATGCTCAGTACTGCTCGGAAGTGTCTATGCTACGAAAAGCAATGGCGAAAATCTTTATGCCGGCACGGACTTGGGCTTTAACGTGCTCGCTCGCCCCATGATGTATGACTCGCACCACGATGTGGAAGTGTATCGTAAAAATGGTACGCCAGACAGCGAACTTGTGGAACAATCTGTAGTGGGCAATATTTGCGAAAGCGGTGATATTTTAGCCAAAAAACGCCTCCTTCCTCGCATTGAACAAGGCGATATTCTTGGAATTTTAGACGCTGGTGCCTATGGCTATGTCATGAGCTCCACTTACAATCAACGTCTACGCCCTGCTGAAGTGCTTATTGATGCCGACGGCAATCATAAGCTTATTCGCCGCCGTGACACCTTGGAAGATTTAATGCAAGGCTATAATTTTTAAGTAATACTTTTTCTTGAGGGGGAAGAGGGGAACTTTTGCTAGCACCAAAAAGTTTCCCTCTCCCCCTCAAACTCCCCCCTCTCCCTTCAAAACGCGCCCATTACTCCAATCTTTTTAAGAATGAAATGAATAATATATATACAGCCAAATACTATCCAAAAATACAATTATTAAAGCATATTATTTGCGAAGTAAATAATATACAGTGAAAAGTTTTTGAAGGTGGGGGGGCTGGGGGGAGGAAACTTTTTTCAAAAAGTTTCCTCCAGTAAAGATGTTACGAAAATAAAACTTTTAACGATACAGCAAAGCTGTACCTAAGTTTTATTTTCGGGTGCATCAACAAGTTGCTGCACCCCACCCCCCTCTATTTTATGCTTAGTTGCGGCAATATCTTACTTTAAAAAACAAAATATCATCGCATTAAAAAGTTTTTGAGGGAGGGGGGGGCTGGGGGGGGGGAACATTTTTGAAAAAGGTTTGGGGGGCGCGCGGCGGGGGGGGGGGGGGGGGGGGGGGGGGGGGGGGGCGGGGGGGGGGGGGGGGGGGG
>CAYJHS010000159.1:5975-6250 GCA_964369815.1 uncultured Desulfovibrionaceae bacterium | reverse complement strand
AACATGACTCCAGCCACAGCAATTTGATTAGCAAGCTTTGCTTTTTTGCCCATACTGGCTTTGCCACAATGTAGAACAGTTTTTCCCATTTTTTCAAGACATGGCAATAGTGTAGCATAGGCCTCTTTGCTAGCTCCGGTAAAAATGGAAAGGGTGGCATTTTTGGCACCTACATCGCCGCCGGTGACAGGAGCGTCAGCGCCGTGGCAGCCTTGAGCTTCGGCCATAAGGGCAATGCGTTCGGCAAGAGTAGGGCAGGATGTGGTCATATCACA
>CAYJHS010000159.1:0-5965 GCA_964369815.1 uncultured Desulfovibrionaceae bacterium | reverse complement strand
GACGTTGTGCTTTTTCCTTGGTGCGACTAAACACGGTGAGTTCATAGCCTGCATAACGTAAGTGTGAAGCCATAGAAATTCCCATAATACCTGTGCCTATCCATCCAATTTTTTTCATATTTAGTCCTTTGTTTTTTGTATGTATCTAAAAGCGAAGCCGCATTTATCTGTATTTAATTGTATAGTGGCTCGTGGGTAAAGTCAATTTTTGCTTTTTGATAAAGTACTTATTGTTATTATGTTTGTGCGCTAAACCATAAAAAAGGCCACCAAAGAAATGGTGGCCAGAGGAGTGTGGTTAGAGTTTAGGAGGTGAGGAGTTGTGTTCGTTGCCTGTACGGTGGATGAAACCGTAATACCGTATATATTGAGGCGATTACGCCAAATTTGTCATGTGTCGTATGAGGAGAGACCTACATTTCTTCTTCAATTTCTTGTTCGTTTTCCTTGGGGGCATCTTGCTTTTTGTTTTGCTCAGGGGTTACAGGCTTTTGTTCAATACGGTGTTCCCTCATATCGTGTTTGCCTTTACCGTGACCACCCATGCCATGGCCATCCATGCCCTTACCTCTCATGCCATGACCGCCTCGGCCATGACCATCTTTGTGCCCTCTTTTATTGTGTGGGCGCAAGCAAGAGCCAAAGTCGTGAGTTCCGGGCTCTAAGCCAAGAATTTTATCAATGCTTTCACCAAGTTTTTTGCGTTCAGCACGTAACGCTTTACGTAGTTCGCTGATTTCGCTTGCTTTTTTTCCGACTGCATTGGCGTCAGGAAAAGCTGCATTGTGTAAGGCTTTCAATTCATGACGCTTTACAAAAATTTGTCCGCGAATGTCACTGGCAGTATCTCGTGAAGACTGTACAGTAGTGCGTAATTGTTTTTTTTGTTCATCGCTAATGTTAAATTTAGGATTATTTTCCATTTTACGCATGCAATCGCCGTGTGCGGCAGCATTGCCTACGACAAAAAAAGTACATATGACAAAGGCGGCAACGGGTAGGGTACGTTTTATCAATTTCATGTAAGCTCCTAGTGTTTAATAGCGTGATAGTGCGTCAGCGCCATTTAAGATTTACTTAGCAAGGTGCGTGCCAAGAGTTTTTTTTGTCGTATGCTTTATAATTATTAGAAAAAATGATTATGCATTGCCTGCTTGAGTTTCTTCCTGTATAAAAATTATACAGGTGTTAATTTTGCCTGTATAAAATTTATACAGGCGTATAAAAATTATACAGACTTTATGCGTATCCTACGAACTAAACGTTAAGCTGTGCACGCTACGAGTTTATTGCGTATGGTGTGGAATATCTTTTACGTGTTTTTTAAGTGGGATAGCGTTGTTTGAGGAATCGCCGATTAAATCTTGGCAATGGCCCCTAACATAGTTTTTAAGACTAACTCCCGCTTCTCGTTGGAGTTTTCTGTTAAGTTCTTGAATTTTTTTATGTAGTTCCTGACGCTGTGCACGTAGCTGTTCTCCTAGTAGGGCAAGTTGTTCATGATCTTCAGGACTTTTATAGGAAAAACTTTTTAAATTGTTCATATTCTCATGAAGTGCTTGATTTAAAGCTTGAATTTGCGGCTGTGCTTCGCGAATTATATCATAAGCTTTGTGTTTTTGTTCCGGTGTAAGGTCAATATTCCAGCGTGTATTTTGCGCATGAGCTATATTACTTAAAAGCATAGCACTAATAAAAAATAATATATATTTTGAGATGTTCATTGTAACTCCGTGAACTTTGCAACCTATTATAGGCAGACGTGGAGTGCATTCCATTTTTTGTGAAGACACTGTTTATACACAATTTTTAGAGCAATAAATGTACCATAATTTGCAATATGTGATAAAAATATTTGGTTATTGTCATTTATAAGATTATAATTTGACGGCAAGGCCTAGTTTGGCATACATTTTGTTTCCGTTTGGAGAGCGTATATAAGCGCATAAGGAAAAGGAATGTCTCAAAAACATATGTCATCACATGCATCAAAAATCAAAGCAAAAACAGCAATGGTTTCAATTGTATGGCCAATCATTGGTGCTGTGGGGGTATTGTTTTTGGCTGTAACCTCCATTTTAACACTTTCTATGGGGCAAAACGAAGCAAGTATGTTACGTTTGCTTATTGGTGAGGGGGATGCCCTAATCCATGCGGTAGAGGGGGCAGTACGTATGAGTATGCGGCAGCGTACCCCTGTACAACTACAGACGACTCTTAAAGAGCTTGTGAACGTAAACGTTCGGTTTATTTCTATTGTTATGCCAGATGGTACCATCCTTGCACACAGTAATAGTAAGCGTATTGGCAGTCGCTTAGAGGTAAATGGTAATGAAGTTACCGAAGCCTCAATGTTTAGTATTTCTCAGAAAGTGCAAAAAAGCTCTTTGCGCTGGTTTATTGCCAAGGTAGACGGCAAGGAAACTTTTGTTGTGTATCGTGATTTTTTACCACGTTTTGGTAAGAGGAGAGGTGCACTACAGCGTACTATTATTCGTCCTTTTGAAGGAAACCGCCGTGATAGGCAGGAAATCCAAGGAATTTTACCGTTTAATCGTTTAGAAAATGCCCAAGATAGGCGAGCGCAAAGAAGATTGCAAAGGCCTTTACCCATGTTGATTTTATTGGGATTAGATATAGGCCCTTATGAACTTGGGCAAAAGCAGGATCGTGTATATTTATTTTCGCTTGCAGGGGGAGTTGTGCTTGTGGGGGCGGCCTTGCTTATGGCTTTATACTATGCCCTGCGTGCACAAGAATCTCGTCGCCGTCAGGCTCTTGCGGAAGGACAAGTGCGTGAATTGGAAGAAGAAATTGGTCGTAAAGAAAAACTAGCCGCCATAGGCAATCTTGCCGCTGGCGTGGCACACGAAATTCGTAATCCTTTAAGCTCTATCAAAGGGTATGCTACATATTTTGGGCAGCGTTTTCCTGAAGGCAGCGAAGATAGACAGGCTGCAGGTGTTATGGTGCGGGAGGTAGAGCGTTTGAATCGGGTTATTACTGATTTAATTGGCCTTTCTCGTCCTACTGATGTGCATACGGCCCCTACGCACATTTTAACAGTGCTAGAGCATGCTTTGCAACTTTTACGACAAGATGCTGAAAGTAAACATGTAGTTTTTCATGTACAGCGTCCCAAGCGTCCATTGCCTATGGTGCTCCTTGACGTGGATCGTTTTGGACAAGCCTTGCTAAATATTTGTTTAAATGCCATTGAAGCCATGCCCGACGGGGGAGATGTGCATTTTTCTTTTGCAACTTATGGTGAAAGATTTCTGGCCTTGGAAATAAAAGATAGTGGCGTAGGCATTGAGGAAGAACACCTTGCGCATATTTTTGACCCCTATTTTACTACTAAAGGGCAAGGCACAGGCCTTGGTCTTGCCACCGTGCATAAAATTGTAGAAGCGCATGGCGGCGAAATTTCAGTAATTTCGCACAAAAAAAACGCTTTAAATCCGCAAAAATTTGGTACAACTTTTCGAATACTCTTACCCATTGCTCAAGAAAAAGGTGACATATAATGGCAAAAGCGCCTGCAATACTTGTGGTAGATGATGATGAAGCCCATGCACATATGCTAACGATGCTTTTAAGGTCATGGAATTATGAAGTATATGATGCTGATGATGGCGATGTTGCCTTGATGAAGGTACAAGAGCAATCTTTTGACGTGGTGCTTATGGATGTGCGTATGGCACGCATGAATGGCATTGAAACCTTACAGCATATTTTGGAATTTAATCCCGCTTTACCGGTAATTCTTATGACGGCGTATTCCTCTGTCGAGACAGCAGTGGAGGCGTTGCGTATAGGCGCCTACGATTATTTGATAAAACCGCTTGATTTTGATGTGTTGAGCAATACCTTACAAAGGGCGCTAGAACATTGCCGTCTGTCGGTGGAAAATAGAGAACTACGCCGGCAATTAACGGAAAGTTCTGCCGTACCGGGCATTTTGGGGCGCAGTAAGGCTATGGAAGATATGCGCTCTATGATTATGACCGTGGCACCCAGTGAGGCTACTGTGCTCATTACTGGCCCATCTGGCACAGGTAAGGAATTGGTGGCGAAGGCTATTCATCAAGGAAGCGAAAGGGCACAAAAACCGCTCGTCATTGTTAACTGTGCTGCTCTTGCTGAAAACCTCTTGGAATCTGAGCTGTTTGGGCACGAACGTGGTGCTTTTACCGGTGCCGATAAAAAACGTGAAGGCCGCTTTATGCAGGCGCATGAAGGAACATTGTTTTTAGACGAAATAGGGGAAATGCCTTTGCTTTTGCAAGCAAAGTTATTGCGTGCCCTGCAAGAAGGTGAGGTGCAGCGCGTAGGCTCGGATATACCTATTAAGGTAGATGTGCGTATTATTGCTGCTACCAATCGAGATTTATTAGAAGAAGTTAAAACAAGAAATTTTCGGGAAGACTTGTATTTTCGCTTGAACGTCATCACCATTGACGTACCTTCTTTGCGTGCCCGAAAAGAAGATATTCCTCTTTTAGCATCGCACTTTTTGGAGCGTTTTTCCCAGAGAAATCGTAAAAATATCAAAGGATTTTCTCCGCAAGCACTGGATAGTATGATACGTTATACTTGGCCGGGCAATGTACGCGAATTAGAAAACGCTGTGGAACGAGCCGTCATTATGTGTCTTGGTGATACCATCACCGAAAAAGAATTACCCCTAACACTCACTCTTGCACAAAACGCTGATGTGGAACAGTTAGAGCAAGAGGGAGAAGGCTTAAGTCTTGCCGGTCTTTCGCTGGATGAAGTGGAACGCAAAGCCATTGAACAAACATTAGAAGACGTAGATGCCAATAAAAGTGAAGCGGCACGACGCCTAGGGATTACTCGAGCAACATTACAAAATAAATTGAAAAAATATGGTTTTGATTAGGCTGATTTTGAAAAAAATTAGTTTTGCAACGTATTACATGTATTGTGTATAAAGATATATAGAGGTTTATGTGAATAAATTACCGATAGTTATAATTATGGCTGGTGTGCTGAATGCTTTCTCATTTTTCGGCTTTGCCAAGGCGGCCATTGCCCCAGCTGTGAGCAATGACCAAGCCATTACTCAAGCCACGCAACTGGGCGAAGCGCAAAAAGCTATTGAAAAAAAGGATTTTACCCTCGCCTATAAAATTCTTATGCCGCTGGCAAAGAGTGGTAATGCTGAAGCCATGTACTTTGTAGGGCGTATGTTTGAAGCAGGAGAAGGAGTTAAACGTAGCCCACGCTCTGCAACCATTTGGTATGAAAAAGCGGCTAAAGCTGGTGACATAAGTGCACAAAATTCTTATGGCGGCGCCTTGGCACAAGGGCAGGGCATTAAGAAAAATTTTCGAGAAGCGGTAAAGTGGTTTCGCAAAGCAGCCGAAAATGGACACGCTGTAGCTCGCTACAATTTAGCCTTCATGATCGCCAATGGTCGTGGCGTGAAAAAAGATGCCAAACAAGCAGTAGAATGGTATGAAAAAGCCGCAGAACAAGGGCTTTCCGATGCGCAATATTCCCTTGGGTGGATATATTTACATGGCAAAGGCATAGAAAAAAATGACGCTAAGGCTGTGTATTGGTTTCAAAAAGCTGCTGACCAAGAACATATCCAAGCACAAAATAATTTGGCCTATATGTATGCCGAAGGACGCGGGCAAAAGCGGAACTACTTAAAAGCACATGAGTATTATTTAAAAGCAGCAGAAAGAGGCTATGCCCCTGCTCAATATAATTTGGGCTTTTTGTACGAAGAAGGTAAACTCTCTGACCCAGACTATGCCATGGCCATACGCTGGTATACACTCGCCGCAGAACAAAACTATGCCGCTGCGCAGTTCAGTCTTGGCTATTTATATGACCAAGGTACTGGCGTACCCCGCGACGTGTTGCAAGCCGAAAAATGGTACAAGCTTGCCGCAAAAAATGGCGATAAAACGGCAAAGGCAGTATTAAAGCA
>CAYJHS010000158.1:308-6272 GCA_964369815.1 uncultured Desulfovibrionaceae bacterium | reverse complement strand
TAGACATAGCTTTGCTATGGCGTTAAAAGTTTTATTTTCGTTGCATGGTTACTGGAGGGAACTTTTTGAAAAAAGTTCCCTCCCCCCACACCTCCACCCTCAAAGACTTTTTACTGCGATGATATTTGTTTTTTTAACAAACATATTGCCGCAGCAAAATATTTTTTTATTGCGACTGGGACTTAGCCTCTAATACCCTCTGATGTCGCAACAGACTTTTTATAATTTTAGTAGTTACACAAAACCAAAAGAATTTTCCTTAAGGGAATTCGCTCAAAAGTTTTTTGAAAAGGGGGTCTGGGGGAAAAACTTTTGTTCACAAAAATTTTCCCCCAGAAAATTAATCCCATCACCACAAAACAATGGATTACTTAAATTATTTTACTGCCACAACTTTTGGTTGGATATTAGCTGCTGTGATTATCGCAGTGGGACTTTTTGCAGTCATGCGCCTTTTTGGTGAATTGCGAGGCGGACAAAAATCTTACAGCACTCGTCACCAGGCTATGGATGAACGCATTCGCAAAACTGTTGCAGAAACAGATGAGCTCAACAAAACCATTCATAAAAACGAACAATTACATATTCTCTACCGTGCACTTGACGAAGTAATTTCTGTTAGCAACAAAAAGCAAGCCACTGTATTGGAAGAAGAAAATTCTATCCATTTGCAAGTGGAAAACCTCACATATCACATTTTTTTTAAGGAAAAAAAACAATTTTTACAGAGTGTACATAAAACTGTGTATGGGCAAGGACATTTTGAAGTTTTTGAGGGAGAGAAAGCAGAAAGTGAACCACTCATTTTTTACGATTTACAAAAACTCGCCCTCTACCTCATCCCTAAGATCCAAAAGCAAGAAGTTTACTTTGGACATCCCGCATTACATCAGAAAAAAGGCTTATTTTAACAATCCGTTAAAATAAGCCTTTGAAAAGTTGTCTAAAGTATTGATTTTAGAGTATGCTAGTTCTTTCCTTTTGCGCGTCTGGCATCTCTGGCGGCTTTAAGCTCTGCAACACTTAGTGAACCATCCCCATTAGTGTCAATGGCATTGAATCTTTTTTGTTGTCTTTTCTTAACACGGTCTTGATTACTATTATCAAACTCTTCAAAGCTTAACACACCATCATTATTTGTATCGAAAGAAGCAAATCTTTGACGTTTTCTTTCAAGCTTGCGTTCCGCATTAATATTTATGAACTCTTCGTAACTCAGCTCGCCACTACCATCGGTATCAACTTTGGCAAACCAAGCAGCGCCTCTGCCAGCAGCTGGAGCCTCAAAAGCCGTCATTGGTAGTGCCATAACAAGTGCCATCATTGTTGGAAATATAAATTTTTTCATTAAGAACTCCGTTTTTTTAGTGCTTATTTAATTCCTCTCTCCATATTTTGTCAAGACAAACGCCTTATTAAAAGACCCTCGCCATAACTTTCTACGAGGGCCTTTAGGAGGAGTTATTGAATAATAGATGAAAAGTTAAAGGTTAATCTTCCGGGCCATTGAATATATATTAAAGCGACTTATGCGCCATTGAGCAACACTAATTACATCTTACTTCATAGCATACACCAGCGTTAACACTGCCATGTATTCCTTATTAGTAGCATACATTCTGCAGCTTGAGTTAATGCACTCTTGCCTAGCTTTAGCAAATACTGTGCCAAAACAAGCAACTTTATTAATCATATGAAATTATTAACTTAAAATAAACACCATAGCCAACTTGCCACTTGAACCCCTGTATAACTTTTGCACACAGCAAAAACTATCCTGTATATTTTTTATACACATGTCTAATTTTCAGCCAGTATACGTGTACATTTAATGAGTACTATAATTATGTAGCTCTACCGGCTACACTGGTAAAAGGTGATGTATGTTATTTTAAATGTTTTTAAAAAATGAGCACATGCAGCAACGTTCACACTTTGCTTGTCTTACAAGAGGGATTTTAGTAGTAGTTATTTTTCCTACTTAGAGTATTAGGACATATTTTGAGCTATAAAAACATGTAGCTTTTATAGGCTTTCTCTATAAATTTGACAAAGTCCCTACCTATATGCTATGAATAGAGATTGTTTATTGGTAAATACAAGATTTTCTTAACAATGAAAATTTTGCTCTACCTAGATAAAAACATGGTCTTTGGCTCGCAAAGTTCTGAAGACTTGGTATGAGGTAAGCCTTAATGTATTTTATATGAAGGCACGATGTACAATCTTACTTTACGGAGTTTCTCTCATGAACAAAGGTAAATCCCTGTTATTGGCTGGTTTATCCCGCTTGATGCTCTCTTCTCCTGCTTTGGCAGAAGGAGAAATTAAGCTTGGTGGTCCCGGCTCTCACACTGGTGCCTTAGCTTCCTATGGCATTCCTACTTTGAACGCTGCTACTCTTGTAGCAGAAGAAATAAACGCTAAGGGCGGTATCAATGGTAAAAAAGTGGTTGTTATTGCTCAGGACGACCAATGCAAACCTGAACTTGCCACCAACGCTGCCACCAAGCTTATTTCTGACAAAGTAGACATCGTACTTGGCCACATCTGTTCTGGTGCAACTAAAGCTGCATTGCCTATTTATAACAACACCAAGCTTGTTTCTATGTCTCCTTCTGCCACCACGCCAAGCCTTACCGTAAGTGGTGATTATCCTTATTTCTTCCGTACCATTGCCAATGACAATGTACAAGCTCGTCTTTCCGCAGCTTTTGTAAATGACAAGCTAAAAGCCAAGAAAATTGCGATTATCCATGACAACGGTGAGTATGGTAAAGGCTTTGCCGAAACCAACAAAATGCTTATTGAAAAAGCTGGCAAGGGTGAAGTTGTTCTTTTTGAGGCAGTAAATCCTGATGCTGTAGACTATGGCGCCACTGTAAAAAAACTCAAAAGAGAAAAGGTAGATGCCGTTATTTTTGGTGGCTACCATCCTACCGCCTCCAAGCTTGTACAACAAATGAAGCGCGACCGTGTGCGTGCTCCTTTCATTGCTCCTGACGGCGTAAAAGATGACACCTTCATCAAAATGGCTGGCAAGGACTCCGAAGGAGTATATGCTTCTTCCCCCAGCGATACAAGTAAATTGGCAATTTTTCAAAAAGCTCGCGAACAACACCTTGCCAAGTACAAGTCTGAGCCTGGTGCTTTCTTCTACACCGCCTATGCTGCTGCTCAAGCACTCTTAAATGCTGTAGAAAAGTCTGGCGGTACCGACCCTGCCAAAATTATGGAAGTACTTCGCACACAAACTGTTGAAACTCCTGCCGGAACCATTAAGTTTGACAAGCACGGCGACCCCATTGGCGTTGGTCTTTCTATGTACCAAGTACAAAATGGCAAATATGTAGAAACTGACAACAAAATTACCATCGATTAATATAATCTTTAATACCTTAGGGACTCATCTCTAAGACCTTGTTATCCCCGTGCACCCTGCGCAATTGTACGCAGGGTGCAAGGGGCACATGGGCGGAAAATAATGGACATACAATATTTTATAGAACTTTTTTTTGGCGGCCTAACTCGAGGCAGTATTTATGCGCTCATCGCGCTAGGGTACACCTTAGTTTACGGTATTATTGAACTTATCAACTTTGCCCACGGCGAAGTATATATGATAGGTGCTTTTACAGCTTTTGTGGTGGCAAGTGCCCTTGGCATAATGGGTTTTCCTGCTTTAGCTATTTTGCTCATTGCCGCTCTAGTAGCCATTCTCTGGTGTGCTTCCTATGGTTACACGTTGGAAAAGGTGGCCTACAAGCCCTTACGTGGTGCTCCACGGCTCTCGCCGCTCATCTCCGCCATTGGTATGTCTATTTTCTTACAAAACTATGTTATCCTAGCGCAAACATCTGACTTTGTTGCTTTTCCTCGACTTATCCCTGATTTAGAATTTTTATACGCATGGGACATTATGGGTTCCAGTGATTTTGTCATCTTAGTGGTCAGCACCATTTCCATGATAGCGCTTACTTTATTCATTAATTACACCACCATGGGCAAAGCCATGCGTGCTACAGCGCAAAATAGAAAAATGGCTTTACTCCTTGGTATTGATGCCGACCGCATTATCTCCCTGACCTTTATTATCGGCTCTTCACTAGCCGCTGTGGGCGGGGTGCTCATTGCTTCGCACATGGGACAAGTCAACTTTGCCATTGGCTTTTTAGCCGGTATTAAAGCTTTTACGGCGGCAGTACTTGGGGGCATTGGCTCCTTGCCTGGCGCCATGCTTGGGGGCATTGTGCTTGGCCTTTGCGAAAGTTTTGCCACTGGATATTTTTCCGGCAACTACGAGGATATGATTGCCTTTGGTATCCTTATCCTTATTCTCATTTTCCGCCCCGACGGCATTCTTGGTAAAGCCAAGGTACAAAAGGTATAGGGGGCACATATGCAAACTATTATAAAAGCTGGTATAGTTGCACTATGGTTTATGGTTTTGACCTTCCCCCTCATGGGCATTCAAATTAGCGCCGTAGATCAAAGCATCAATATACGCTATGAGCGTGTGGCCTTTATGGGCATTGGTACTTTCATTTTAGCTATCATTTGGCACATTTGCTTTCAACGCAAAGCTCTTGGCTTACCCATTATCCCCATCCCCAAAGGCGTAAGCCAAAGCACAGAATCACTGCTACGCAGTGTTTTCTTCAAGCGTGGGGTGCCCGTGTTGATTCTTATGTCACTAGTGGTTATGCCGATTTTAAGCTCCATGTACCAAACCAACATTATGATTTCTGCCCTGCTCTATGTCATGTTGGCACTGGGTCTAAACATTGTGGTGGGAATTGCAGGACAACTTGTACTTGGTTACGTAGCGTTTTATGCAGTAGGTGCTTATACTTATGCATTGCTCAATCAATTTTTAGGTATGGGTTTTTGGGTATGCTTACCCCTTGGTGGGCTTGTAGCAATACTCTTTGGCCTTGCTCTTGGTTTTCCTGTACTGCGCTTGCGCGGTGACTATTTAGCTATTGTCACCTTAGGTTTTGGTGAAATTGTACGCCTTTTCTTACAAAACTGGAGTGACCTTACAGGTGGGCCTCGTGGCGTATCGAACATTCCGCCACCATCTTTTTTTGGTATGGAAATGGACCTGCCCATGACCACCACCTACATTTACTATCTGGTGCTTGTGGCTGTACTTATAACTATTTTAGTCATTTCACGCATCAAGAACTCTCGTGTAGGGCTCGCTTTGCAGGCATTACGTGAAGACGAAATTGCCGCTCAAGCCATGGGTATTGATATTACCAAGGTAAAATTGTCCGCCTTTGCTCTGGCTTCATGTTGGGCAGGGTTTGCTGGTGTTATTTTTGCTGCCAAAACCTCTTTTATTAACCCAGCCAGCTTCACATTTATGGAATCTGCCATGATTTTGTCCATGGTGGTTCTTGGTGGCATGGGTTCCATTACAGGCGTAACTTTGGCTGCGCTTATTTTGGTACTTGCTCCTGAGTATTTACGCGCATTCTCTGAATACCGCATGCTTATCTTTGGAGCTGTTATGGTGCTCATGATGATTTTCCGCCCGCAAGGTCTTGTAACGGGCGAACAGCGCCGCTACACATTAAGTAAAGGCCAAAAGGAGCGCACCTAATGAAACCCGTTTTAGAAGTAACATCACTTTCACGCAATTTTGGGGGTCTGCGTGCCTTAAACGAAGTAGATCTCTCTATTAATCAAGGAGAGATTGTCGCCCTTATTGGCCCCAATGGTGCTGGAAAAACAACGTTTTTTAATTGCATTACCGGCATATACACCCCTACAGAGGGAGATGTATATCTGCATACCAATGATGGCAAAAAACACCACTTAAATGGACTAAAACCGCACATCATCACAACCCTTGGCATGGCACGTACTTTTCAAAATATTCGCCTTTTACAAGAAATGACCGTGCTGGAGAATGTCATGATTGGGCGACATTGTCGTACTAAAGCCGGTGTCTTAGGT
>CAYJHS010000158.1:0-298 GCA_964369815.1 uncultured Desulfovibrionaceae bacterium | reverse complement strand
TCCTATGGGGCGCAACGACGCCTAGAGATTGCTCGAGCTATGGCCACGGAGCCAAAGATATTGCTGCTTGATGAGCCGGCTGCGGGCATGAATCCCAATGAGACCCTTGAGCTTGTTACCTTGGTACAGAAAATTCGTGAACAATTCAAACTCTCTATCTTGCTTATTGAGCACGATATGAGCATGGTAATGACTATGTCTGACCCTATTTATGTTATCGAGTACGGTTCACGTATTGCCGCAGGAACGCCGGAATAAATTCGCCAAAACCCCGATGTTATTAATGACTATCTTGGTG
>CAYJHS010000157.1:1628-6282 GCA_964369815.1 uncultured Desulfovibrionaceae bacterium | reverse complement strand
GCTATTGAAACCTTAAATGCTTCAGGTATAGCTGCACAAGCTGATTATCAAGATAATATTAATATGTTAAATCAAATAGGAATCAAATAATGGAACAAGAATTATTACAAAGTTCAGAACATATAGCTATGATGCAAGATATTGTATCAAGGGTATCTTTTGATGAAAAAGAAAATCTCTCTTATAACTTGCCTTTAGCTTACATTAAAGAGTGGACAGAAGGAGAAATTTATACTAAAGGAAGAATCATTAAAAGATTCGGTATAAAATACATAGTTAGAGTAGGTCAAATAACAGCATCTTCTCATGTATATCCTGAAACAACAAATGCAAGGACTCAATATAAACCATATCAGGGTTTAATTGGTTTATATAATTGGGCATATGGAGAAAGAATTGTTAAGGGAATGAGAAGACAATATGAAGGTGTTACTTATATTGCTCAAATGGATACAGATAGTAAAGAAGGAACTGAAACTACACCAGATTTATTAAAAGGATTGTGGTTCCCAGAAAAACCAGAAGAAGAGGTTATATAATGACTATTCAAATTGATAAAATATTACATATAGTGGTAGGATGTTTAATAACTATTCTGCCATTATATTTTTTAAGTTGGTGGGGAATTAGTATTTCTGTGATTTTATCTGTAGGAAAAGAAATGTATGATATGTATAAGGTAACTCCACACAATAAATTCAACTGGAAGGATATTATAGCTTCTTTTATTGGAATTGGATTAGGAATTTTAATATATTTAATAATATGAAAACAGATATTCATATAGGACAAATATTTAATAATAATTCTACAGAAGGTGTAGATTTAGCCACAGTAATGGCATTAGATGCTAATGTACTACAACAAGCTAAAGCTTATACAGATGATACTGTAGGAGAAATAGAAACAATATTAGAAACAATATAGTATGTCAGTACAAACACAAATAGAAAGGCTTGAAGGAGCCAAAACAAAATTAAAAAATAAAGGAGTAGAATTAGGAGTATCTTTATCTACAGATAAGTTAGATGAAATAGCTACAAAATTTGAAACTATTGTTAATAGAGGAGCTATCAATGCCACAGTTAAAGAAGGAGAAACAGTTACTATTCCTAAAGGATACCATAATGGTAGTGGAGTAGTGGCAGGTACTGCAGGAGGAGGAGATTATACTTTACAAGAAAAAATAGTCACTCCTACAAAAGCAGAACAAAATGTAGTTTCTGATGAAGGATATTATGGACTTTCAGGAGTTGTGGTAAATCCAATACCTGCAGCATATCAAGATGTATCAGGAGTAACTGCTACAGCTGCAGATGTATTAAAAGGTAAATCTTTTGTACCTGCTTCTGGTATAGTTACTGCAGGAACTATGAATGATAATGGTGTTATAGCAGGAACAATTAATGGTTTATCTTCTACTTCTTTCAGTATTCCTGAAGGACATACTTTAGGAGGAACTGTTACATTAACAGATGATATAGAAAATGCCTTAGCAGATATTTAATATGAGTGTACAATCAGAAATAGATAGAATAAATACAGCTACTCAAGATTCCTTGGTAGCTGTTTCTTCTCTAGGAGGAGAGGTACCTGTAGGAGCTAAAATAGCAGATTTACCTATAGCTATTAATAGTATTCCAGTGAATATAGAAAGAGTATCATTTAATGATAATGCTACTTTAAATCTTGAAGATGGTAAAATATATTATGGAAATATTATTACTAATTTAAATATTATTGTTCCTGAAGGATATGTTAATAATTTTGGAATATCATTAATTTCTTTTACAGCAGGGGCATCTATTACTGTAACTATTAAAGATTATACTGCTGTTCCACTTATTATAGAAGGAGATGAATTTACAGCAAGTAAATATACTGAGATATCATGTTTCTCAGATAAACCAATTGTAAAAGTATTTGGATAATGAATAAAGCAATGATACTTAGCAGAAGGAGAATGTTTCATGCTAAAAAAGAAGGATATGAAATAGCAGAGTATATATATAATGATGATGCTTCTGGATATTTTTTATTGCCTTTTACTTTAGAAGCAGCAAGACTAGATGATAATGTAGCTAATAGAAATTATTATGTAGGGTATTCAGATACTTATTTAGATATAATGTTACCCTCTACTTCTACAATGTATGGAAATAGAAGTTTAAGTAATACTTTTTATTATGGAGAATGGGGACAAATTAATTCTTTTTTCTCAAAAGTTTTTGGGGTAGGATCTTATGTTTCTAGTTACTCTGCAGCTTCATTTTCTTTACCTACATCTTTAAGACTTACTATATATTGGCTTGGGGAAGGAGGGTCTGCTACAGTAAAGGGATATGTAACAGACACTGAAGAATACTCTACAGAAATTAATACTACTTATGCTAAAAGTTCTAGTGCTGAAGGATTAATAAGAAGTACTGGGGTAGGAACTAAATTTTTTGGATACAAAATAACAGAACGTAATAGAAGTTCTAATATTTATGAAAATTTAGTGCCTATTAAATTTGCAGATGGAAGTGGTGCTTTTTTAGATACTGTAAGAGAAGAAATAATAATGCCTACAGAAGGTACTTTTACTGGAGTCACTGCTTCTGATTTAGTACAGTCTTTAAATGCTGTAGGAATGTCTTCAGGAGAAAATTCTGAAGAAAATATACAAATGTTAAATCAAATTGGGATACAATAATGGAAATAGTTTTAGGAATTTTAGCAATAATTATATTTTTGTCGTACCCTTCAATATCTATAATTAAATTTGGATTACAAGAAAGCTTAAGCTTTTTTTGGTATAAATGGCAAGAATATGGAAAGACAATAAATAAACCTTATTTAGGTTTATACTGGACAGTATGGTGTGGATTATTAACTACGATTTTAATACCACTATTATACTTATATAATACAAGTCCTATAGGATTATGGTGTATATTACCTATGTGTTTAGGACTTATAAGTGTAGGGGCTTCTCCTGCATATTTAACAGAAAGATTTAATATTTATCATATGGCAGGAGCCATTATTGCAGCTATAAGTGCTGCAGGATACTTATTTTTTAATGGATTTGTGTGGGAATCTATCCCTATTATAGGGGCGTATATTATCACTCAATTTATAACAAAAGCAAAAGATTTTATACTATTTGCTGAATTAGGAATTTTTTCAGTAGTTATGGTATATATAATAAAACATTTATTTTAATATAATAATAGCAATGGAAGATAATAAAAAAATGACTTATGAGCAACTGGAGAATGTTGCACACCAACTTAGTGAGCAGGTAAGACAGCTGCATCAACAACTTCAAAATGTAAATATGACTAACTCCTTTAAAAGGTTAGATTATCTATTTAAAATTTTAGAAGTAGAAGAAGTTTTCGATGTTAAGTTTGTACAAAAATGTACACAAGAAATTGTAGAAATTATGACTATTCCTGAAGGAGATTGCCCAGAAGATTTAATGCCTACAGATAGTACTGAGAATTTATAATATGAAAAAACCTAATAATGTTATTAGGATTCCTTGTACTTTAGATATTTCTTTTTTTAAATACTGGCTTTTATTTTTAAAGCCTTTTCATAAACTTACAGATAAAGAAATTTTAGTAGTTGCCGAATTTATGAAACTTAGACATGATTTAAGTAAAGTAATTTTAGATGATGAACTATTAGACACTGTAGTTACTAGTGATGAAAATAAAACTAATATATGCAAGAAATGTGAAATAAAAACTCCACATTTTCAAGTCATTATTAGTAATTTAAAAAAGAAAAATGTATTAGTAGATAACAAATTAAATAAGCGGTTTATACCTAATATAAAAGAGGATGCAGAGTCCTTTCAGCTAATGTTATATTTTGATATAGAAAAAAAAGAAAATCATGGATAAAATATACAGTAATGCTGCTAAAGATTTAGGAATCCCTAAAAAAATAATAAAAGAGGTATATACTTCTTTTTGGCAATTCATAAAAGAAACTACTAAAAACATAGATTTTGATAAGCACTATACAGAAGAAGAATTTATGAGTAGTCACAACAGCTTCAATCTTCCCAGATTAGGGAACATAGGATGCTCTTATAAAAAATGGCAATTTTTACAAAAACATAGAAATACAATTAAAAATGAAAATTAAAGCAATAACACCTAGATATTCTACAGTAATAACAACTGCAAATAAAGTAACAGAAGATGTACTATTACCTAATGGTCTTATAGATACTTCTATTCCTGTAGGATCACTACACTTGGAACAAACAGTAATAAGCACAGGAACTTTTGTTAAAGATTTGAATCCTGGAGATATAGTTAAAATTAATCCTAGGGATTATCTAATCCGACAGTATAAAGAAAATACTATTAAAAAGGACATTATGGAAAATCAAGTCATTAATGTTGAGTTTCCTACAATAGTTATAAATGAAGAGGAATGTCTTTTCTTAAAAGATTCAGATATAGAATATATTATTACAGATTTCGAATAAATTAATAATAGCTTATTGGGCTTATAAACTCAATAAGCTATCTTTTTATTATGTCACTATTAAAATTAGAAGGATATAAATTAGTAGTATCTCCAGAACTACTAACTATTAAAATATTCAAAAAATTATGGGCTAGAGATAGAACTAAGGAGAAGGATAAGG
>CAYJHS010000157.1:0-1618 GCA_964369815.1 uncultured Desulfovibrionaceae bacterium | reverse complement strand
ATATTACAAATGAAGAAGATAGAATGGAAACTATTAAGGAGGATCAAGGATTTCCTAAAAACTGGAAGCCAGATGCCCTTCTTAAAGAAGCCATTGACTATTGGTTAGTTAAAAGATCTACTGCTGCACTTCTTTTAGAAGATACCAGAATTGCAGTAGGACATCTTAGAAAAATGTTAAGGGATATAGATTTAAATGAGAAAGATGATAAAGGAAAGCCTATATACACACTTAACATGGTAGCAAGTACTATTAAACAGGTGCCTGTGTTGATTAAAGATTTAGATGAAGCAGAAAAAGCAGTAGCTAAAGAAATTGCAGATTCTGGAAGGATGAGAGGATCAGGAGAAAAAACTATAATGGAAGATGGATTTTAAAATACTAAAATACAATGAAGAATAAGACAGTAAATTTATTTGGAACAGAATATACTATAGAATATCCTAATGAAGTTGCCTATACAGGGGCAACAGGAGATGTTGTAGGGGTTTATGGAAAATGTGATTCTAGCAATAAGAAATTGTTAATTGCTAAAAAATTAAATGGAATAAAACAATCTCCACAAGATATGCAGCTAACTCTTTATCATGAGTTTATACATGCCGCATTGATAGAAGGACAATACTTAGAAAGTTCTACTGATGAACCTATGATAGAATGGTTAGCCAGATGTTTTGTACAAGCAAAAAAAGATAAAATTTTATAATCATGAGGGAATTAAATAAACATCAAACACCAATAACAGAAGCTCTATTAGACTCTTTGATTCCTGAAGTACAAGAACAACTGTTTGAATGTATTAATAATATCCCTTTTATTCAAAATTTAATTTCCCCTAATAGGCAATATGCTAAAGATAGACCTAGAGATTCTGAAGGAAAAATAATAGTAGATCTTACCAATCCCCATATAGTAGAAAATCCTGATTATTTTAGACAAACAGCTATACATTTTCAAAAATATAAATGTTATACTTTTCTTAAACCTAATATGAATCCTAATTCTGAATTTAAAAAATGGTTAGATGAGGAAGTAAGAAGATGTTGGGAAGGGTATGTAAGAGAGAGTGATGGAGAATGGGTTACAGGATACATGTATTTTTATTTAAATTATTCTCCTATCATGTTATCTAAAATAAGAGAAGGGACTAAACACGCAGATAGGGTGTATGATTTTCCTGAATTTTGGGAAGGCATATATTGGAGATTTCACTATATACATCAAGCATACCATGGAGGACTATATAATGATTGGAAAGGAGGAAATCATGGGGCAGAACTTGCAAGTAGGGGAAAAGGCAAGTCCTTTTCACTTGCCTCTATATTAACCCATAATTTTACTGTAGGAAGCCATAGTAAAGAAACTTCTGAGAATACTAACTCTATTGTTACAGCATACCAAAAAGAATATTTAACAAAAGATGGGGTGTTAAATAAATTTGTAACTAATATAGATTTTTTAGCAGAACATACCCAATTTCCTAGAAAAAGATTACAATCTTCATTCCAACATATGACTTGGAAAATGGGATATAAAGATGCAGAATTAGACATAGAAAAGGGAACTAAAAATACAGTTATTGGAGTTTCATCTAAAGATGATGAGTCTAAAATAAGGG
>CAYJHS010000156.1:0-6287 GCA_964369815.1 uncultured Desulfovibrionaceae bacterium | reverse complement strand
GCTGCTTCCTCTTCCATTCTTGATATTTCTTTTCAAAATTGTCAATCTTCATGCCAAAGTCAAGGTTCATGTCCAGAAGAACACCCTTAATTTCGTCAAGAGATTTACGTCCAAAGTTCTTTGTCTTGAGCATGTCATTTTCGCTGCGTTGTACAAGCTCACCTACAATGCCAATGGCGGCACTGCGTAGGCAGTTTGTGGCACGCACAGACAGTTCAAGTTCATCAATACCCTTGTAAAGATTTTCATTCAGATCCAAGTCACTGCTAGAATCGTTGTCATTAACACCAGAGATCTTTTCGTCAAAATTGATGAAAACAGAAATCTGTTCTTTAATGATTTTTGCACTATAGGCAATGGAATCCTCAGGAGTAACAGAGCCGTCAGTCCAAATTTCCAAGATAAGCTTATCAAAGTTAGTCATTTGACCAACACGTGCTTGCTCTACGGAGTAGGCAACTTTACGCACAGGAGAAAAGCTTGCATCAAGGCGAATAAGGCCGATTTCTTCATGCAAATCTTCGTGCATATCAGCGGGCACATAGCCCTTACCCATACGGACTTCGAGCTCCATTTCAAGCTCAACGTCTTCGGTAATGGTTGCGATATGTTGTTCGGGGTTTAGCACAACAATGTGCTGATTGGCACTGATGTCTGCCGCAGTGACTTCACCCTTTTTAGAAACAGAAAGGGTCAAGCGTTGTGGTTCTTCGGTATTCATAAGCATGCGAACTTGTTTTAAGTTCAGCACGACATCTGTCATATCTTCATCAATGCAGCGCAAAGTGGTAAACTCATGTTGTACACCAACAGCCTTTACAGCCACAATGGCAGCGCCTTGTAAGGAAGACAAGAGAACACGACGCATGGCATTACCAATAGTATTACCATAACCACGTTCTAAAGGTTCGCATACGAACTTTCCGTACATGGTGCTTGATGGATCACTTTCACGACGAATTTGGTCTGGCTTAACAAGCTCTGCCCAATTGCGTGTATTGATGAGCCTCTCGCCCTGTTTGATTAACATAAGAGCCCCCACTTACTTGGAGTAAAGTTCGACTATCATATTCTCGTTGATAGGGAACTGAATATCGTCGCGTTGTGGTAATGCTTTGACTGTGCCTTTAAAGGCAGGACCGTCAAGCTCTAACCATGCGCAACTGCCGCGGCGTGCAATAACTTCTTGTGCTTCCAAGAGTACTGGAATTTTACGATTCTTTTCCGGTACTTCAATGGTATCGCCTACGCGCACTTGAAGGGAAGGAATAGAAACTTTCTTACCGTTTAAGGTGAAGATGCCGTGACGTACAAGCTGACGAGCTTGGTTACGTGAGTTGGCAAAACCTAAACGATACACTACGTTATCTAAACGGCGTTCTAAGAGGGAAAGCAAGTATTCACCGGTAACGCCTTTGGAGCGGTCGGCCATAACAAAGTATCCATGGAATTGCTTTTCCAAGACGCCATAGGTGCGACGCACTTTTTGCTTTTCACGCAATTGCACCGCATAATCACTGAGTTTTTTACGAGCACGCCCATGTTGGCCTGGGGCGTATGGACGACGATCATAGGCACACTTATCGGTGTAGCAGCGATCGCCCTTCAAGAAAAGTTTTGTGCCTTCACGGCGGCACATACGACACTTGGCTTCAGTATATTTAGCCATTATTTAATCCTTTTTTTGGCTTTACGCTAGGTAATACTAGCTTCCTCACCTGATAGAAAGTTTAGCTATCGCCCACTTTCTATAACCTAATTCAGTACTTGCACAACATAGAGTATCTTGAAAAAACTTACAAGACAGTGTGCAAGAAAACAATAAAAATCCCTAGCGCGTTGTAAAACACAAGCACCGGAATTTTTATTGGTGACGCAAGTTTTGTTTATTAAAGCAAAAACTTATACACGACGACGTTTAGGAGGCCGGCACCCATTATGAGGAATGGGAGTCACGTCACGAATAAATGCAACCTTAAAGCCTACGGCATTAATGGCACGCATAGCAGCCTCACGACCGGAGCCGGGGCCTTTCACATATACACCCACGGTACGCATACCGTTTTCTTGAGCCTTACGAGCTGCAGTTTCAGCAGCAACTTGGGCAGCAAAAGGGGTGGATTTGCGGGAACCTTTAAAACCGCTTTGACCGGCAGATGCCCAGCTGATGGCATTGCCACGGGTATCTGTAAAGGTCACAATCGTATTGTTGAAAGAAGCTTGTATGTGAGCAATGCCCACGGGGACATTCTTCTTATCTTTCTTTTTGACCGCTCTTCTAGGTCTGGCCATAATTTTTCCTCTACACTAATTTTAAAGCTTAAGACAAAGGATGATTATTTCTTCTTACCAGCAACGGCACCACGACGTGGACCTTTGCGTGTACGTGAATTGGTCTTTGTACGTTGACCATTCACAGGTAAGCCGCGACGATGGCGCAAACCACGATAGCAACCAATGTCCATGAGCCGCTTGATGTTGCTCACTACTTCGCGGCGAAGATCGCCTTCAACCTTGTAGTGTCCTTCAAGCTCTTTACGAATTTCATTTACCTCTGCATCGGAGAGGTCGTCAATGTTGCGTGTCCAGTCCACACCAGTGGAATCAAGGATCTTAAGGGAGGTTGTACGCCCAATCCCATAGATATAGGTCAACGCAATGTCCACACGTTTGCCACGGGGCAAATCTACACCTGCTATTCTAGCCACTCTCGTCTCCTGCCTTAGCCCTGACGCTGTTTATGGCGGGGGTTTTCGCAGATTACTCTGAGCACACCCTTACGCCGAATGACACTGCATTTTGGGCATATCTTCTTTACGGAAGGTCTTACTTTCATGTTGTACTCCAGATCATGCTTCGTTAAATAACTCTTTGCCAAAGGGCAAGATGAAGCTTCTATCTGTCTTTGCTCTTTCTGTCAACACCTAATTATCCACACAAAGGCGGGAAAAGCGAAAACGCTCTCTATCGCCTTGGCCCTCTATCTGAAATACTCAGAATTTGTGGCCCTTGCGGGGTAATGGCGATACTGTGCTCATAGTGCGCAGCCAACGATCGGTCGCGCGTCACAGCCGTCCACTTATCTTCTAAAATGTCCACTTCATAGCTCCCCACGCTTACCATGGGCTCAATGGCAATAACCATACCATTGTGCAAAGGCATGCCGGAAAAAGCCGGTTTGAAGTTGGGCACTTCGGGTTTTTCATGCATTTTGGCGCCAACACCATGGCCCACAAAACGACGAATAACCCCAAAGCCAGCATCTTCAACAAATTTTTGGACAACTTCACCAATATGGTACACATCCACCCCATGCTTTGCCACTTCAATGCCCTTATAAAGCGCATCCTCGGTCACTTGCATAAGTTTTTTTGCTGTATCGCTGACTTCACCAACGGCAAAGGTGCGTGCTGCATCGCCTACAAATCCTTCGTAGACAACGCCCATATCAACACTGACGATATCTCCTTCTTCAAGCAGCCGCGTAGAAGGAAAACCGTGCACCACCACCTCATTTACCGAAATACATAAGGCATATGGGAAACCGCAGTATCCCAAAAATGCCGGTTTCAAATTTCGCTGTGCACAATACGCGCGGGCTGCATCTTCAAACTGCATGGTGGATACACCTGGTGCAACCATGTCTTCGATAATGTCCAGCACATTAGCCACATGTCTGTTGGCTTCACGCATAAGACCGATTTCTCGATCATTCTTAATAAAGGCACCACGATATTTTTTCATTTTCTAACAAAGCCCAACTTTGCTTAAGCTCTACCCTTAAGTTTTGCTTTTTGCATGAGTCCTTCGTATTGGCTAGAAATCATGTGAGATTCCATCTGACTCATAAAGTCCATGGCTACGCCCACCAAGATGAGCAAGCTGGTACCGCCAAAGTAAAAAGGCACGTTGAAATTTGCTATGAGTAGCATGGGCAATACCGACACTGCAGAGATATAAAAACCGCCGGTCAAGGTCAAGCGTGACAAGACATTATTTATATACTCAGCAGTTTTTTCACCGGGACGAATACCGGGGATAAAGCCACCGCTCTTTTTCAAGTTTTCTGCCATTTCTTTGGGGTCAAAAATAATTGCCGTGTAAAAATAGCAGAAGAAGAAAATCAAGGCCACGAAAATAATATTATATACAATACTTTGTGGCATAAACATATTGGTAATCATCTGCACATATTCATGGTCAGAGAATTGCCCAATGGTTGCTGGGAAAAGCAAGATACTAGAGGCAAAGATAGGTGGAATAACACCAGCCGTATTCACACGTAAAGGCACATGCGAATTTTGCCCACCATACATTTGTTTACCCACTTGGCGTTTGGCATATTGAATGGGAATACGACGCTGCGCACGCTCCATAAATACAATGCCAACGGTCACTACAAGCATCATTACTACAATGACTACTGCCAAGAAAATAGACATGTCGCCAGCACTAATGAGCTGGAATGATTGCACAATGGCACGTGGAATCCCTACAACAATACCAGAGAAGATAATGAGTGAAATGCCGTTGCCAATGCCTTTTTCGGTTATTTTTTCACCAAGCCACATGATGAGCACTGTACCTGCAGTAAAGGTCAACACTGTGATTAAGCGAAATTCCCAGCCTGGTTCAAGCACCACTAAGGCACCGGAAGGACTGCGCATGCTTTCCAAGCCCACGGCAATGCCAAAACCTTGCACAAGGGTGATGAGCACAGTTAAATACCGTGTATATTGCGTAATTTTGCGTTTTCCTGCTTGTCCTTCTTCCCTTGCCATGCGTTTTATGCCAGGATTTATAACCTGCATAAGTTGCATGATAATGGATGCGGAAATGTACGGCATAATACCAAGTGCAAACACTGAAGTATTAGAAAGACCGCCACCGGAAAACATATCAAAAAGGCCAAAAAGCGTACCGGACATTTGTGCAAAAAAACTTTGCAGTGCCGCAGCGTCAACGCCGGGAATGGGCACATGCACACCTATCCGATAGCAACATAAAAGCAGAAAAGTCCAGCCTAATTTTTTCATAAGGCTAGATTGCGCTGCTGTCGTATTTACCGCTCCGTTTGCCATGTATGCTATCTCTTTTTTATGTTTCTTTTTGCCCTTTTTGCTATTCGCAAAAAAAGCAAATAAAAGCGCAAATTATGTTTAACTTGCGCTTTTATTTAACGAGTTAATCTACTACAGTTTCAATCTCTTTAGCATCGCCACCAGCGGAACGTAATTTTTCCACAGCGCCTTTGCTAAATTTATGAGCTTCTACCTTTACAGCACGAGCTACTTCGCCACGAGAAAGAATTTTCACAGGCTTGCCAAAGCTGGCAAGGCCACGATTGTAAATATCTTCAAGGCTAATATCGCTCTTGCCTTCAAAAGCTTCCAAAAGGCGATCTAAGTTGATCACAGCATAGGTAATCTTGAAGGGGTAGTTCTTAAAACCATGCTTTGGCAAACGACGTTGTAAAGGCATTTGACCGCCTTCAAAACCGGCGCGAACGCCGCCGCCTGCACGAGCATTTTGACCTTTATTACCCTTGCCTGCGGTACAACCAAGGCCCGAACCAGAACCACGGCCTACACGGCGGCGGGTTTTACGCTCTTCGGGAAAAGGATATAATTCATGTAATTGCATTGTATACTCCTTACGTTAGCATTAATCAACAATGGCAACTAAGTGCACAACTTTGTTAATCATGCCACGAATGGCAGGCGTATCGTTATGGTTTTTTACCATTTCACGACGTTTCAGTCCAAGAGCATCAAGGACAGCACGTTGCTTGGGGTTGCAACCAATGCGACTACGCATAAGTTTTACCTTAATTTGAGACATGGCTTCCCCCTACTTTCTTGGTGCTTCAAGGGTTTTTCCACGAAGTTCAGAAACATATTCTGCACTGCGCAAAGATTTCAGCCCTTCCACGGTGGCACGAAGCACGTTGTGAGGATTGTTGGTACCAATGGCTTTGGCAAGCACGTCGGTTACACCCACAGCTTCCATAACGGCACGCACAGCACCGCCAGCAATGATACCAGTACCCTTGGAAGCTGGGCGAAGCATAACGTAGCCTGCGCCAAAACGTCCTAGCACTTCGTAAGGAAGGGTGCCGTCCACAAGAGAAATATTCACTTGATTTTTACGGGCACGCTCAGAGGCTTTGCGTAAGGCTTCTGGTACTTCTTGGGCTTTACCAAGACCAAAACCAACATTGCCTTTACCATCACCTACCACCACAAGAGCACTAAAGCTAAAGCGACGGCCGCCCTTCACAACTTTGG
>CAYJHS010000155.1:0-6351 GCA_964369815.1 uncultured Desulfovibrionaceae bacterium | reverse complement strand
TGCTTGTTTGGGGGGGGGGGGGGGGGGGGGGTTCCCATTTTTTTCCCAAAAACCACCCCCCCCCCCCAAAAAATAAAACATAAAATAGAATATAAAATAACGTAATAATAGGAAGATAGCATGAAAAAAATTTATTTACTATGTATTTTTGTTTTGCAGTTTACTTTTGTGCAATATTCATGGGCTGATGATGCGCATAAGGTTATTATTTTACATACTAATGATGTGCACACCTTTATGGACACTGGTGTGACTTATGCCGGTGTGGCGGCTTATAAGCGGCAGATGCAGGAAAAGTATGGTTTGGGGGATGTGCTTATGGTTGATGCTGGTGATGCTATTCAGGGTGGTCCGTTTGGGGTGCTCACCTTGGGGGCAGCTCTGGTGCAGGTGATGAATGCTGTGGGGTATGATTATATGACCATGGGCAATCACGAGTTTGATTATGGTGTCCCTCGCCTTATGGAGCTATTGCAAAGGCTTAAGGCCAAGGTTATTTCATGTAATATCAGTTATATTAAGGATGGTTCTTTATTGTTTGCGCCCTATGCCATACGAGAGTTTCATGGGGTGAAGGTAGCTTTTTTGGGTATTACTACGCCTGAGTCTTTATCAAAGTCTACGCCGGCTTTTTTTCAAGATGCCGAGGGTAATTATTTGTATAATTTTGCAGAAGGTGTTGATGGAGATAAGGGAAGGGCTTTGTATGGTGCTGTGCAAAAGGCAGTAGATGCGGCCAAGGCTGAAGGTGCAGAAGTTATTATTGCCGTGGCGCATTTGGGGCTAGATATGGAATCTTCACCTTGGACAACACCGGAGGTTATCAAAAATACTACGGGAATAGCGGCTGTGATTGATGGGCATTCGCATACTGTGGTGAGGGATATGAAGGTAAAAAATAAGGCGGGGCAAGATGTTATCGTGATACAAACGGGGACTCGCTTACAATATCTTGGCAAACTTACGCTGGATACGAAGACGAAGATGCTTACGGCTGAACTTATTGGTGATATTGCCGAGCAAGATGCAAAGGTGCTCAAGGTGATGCAGGATTTGGATAAGGATTTAGCTGTCATCTTAAGTAAGATTGTAGCAAGGTCGGAGGTACCGCTTACTATATATGATACGAAGGGGAAGAGCGTGGTGCGTTTTCAAGAGACGAATGTGGGCAACCTTGTTACCGACGCTTTTCGGGCGATTGTCGGCACTGACGTGGCAGTGATGAATGGTGGCAGTATGCGGGCTGATATTGACACAGGCGACATTAGTTATGAGGAAATTATTGATGTTTTACCCTTTGGTGGCGATGTTGTAGCGTTGGAGGTTACGGGACAGCAGATTTTGGACGCATTAGAGATGGGGGCGCATATGTATCCTGCACCGTCAGGTGGTTTTTTGCATGTGTCTGGTATGAGTTATGCCATTGATACGCGGGTGCCGTCGTCGGTAAAAATTGACTCAAAGGGAAATTTTGTGGCGGTTGAGGGCGCATATAGGGTGAAAAATGTCAAAATAGGTGGAAAAGATTTGGATGTGGCGAAAAAATATAGCATTGCGGGCACCGATTATATTTTGCAACAATCGGGCGATGGCATGACCATGTTTCAAGGGGCAAAGGTGCTTAAGGATAAGTTTATGGTAGATAATGAAGTGCTTATGGCTTTTTTAACTAAAAATTTAGGCGGTGTTGTGGGGGATGCATATAAAAAACCTCAAGGGCGTATTGTAAAAATACAATAAGCGCGAATTATAAATTTTGCGCCCTTAACGTATGTTTGGATTTTTTGCCATACAAAAATGGGAGGACTTTTATAAAATCCTCCCATAACGCAATGACGCATAAGCTAGTTATCTAATGATTAGCCTTCGTAGGTATGATATAAAACTTCAAAGTGTGCGGTAGGATGGGCGCAAGCGGCGCATAAGTGTGGAGCATCAGCAGAAGTGTGCAACCAACCGCAGTTCAGACAGCGCCATACTACAGGCTCTGGTTGTTTGAACATGCTGGCTTCACGAATTTCTTTAGCAAGGCTTAAGAAGCGTTTTTCGTGATATTGCTCAGCAATGGCAATGTTGCGCATGACAGCAGCAATAACGGCAAAACCTTCTTTGTCAGCAATGGCAGCCATTTCTGGGTACATATGCTCATATTCATGTTTTTCGCCAGCGGCAGAACCAATAAGGTTTTTTTCGGTGGTATCAATGATGCCGGCAGGGAAAGCGCCTACAATTTCTACTTCTCCGCCTTCTAAAAACTTAAACAAACGCTTGGCATGTTCTTTTTCTTGGGAGGCAGTTTCAGCAAAAATTTCTTCCACAAGGCGAAAGCCGTCTTTTTTGGCTTGAGAAGCGAAAAAGTCGTAACGGTTACGGGCTTGTGATTCACCAGCAAAAGCGGTTAAAATATTTTTTTCGGTTTGGGTACCTTTTAATGATTTCATGGTATCTCTCCTTCGAGTGTTGTGTTTTGTGAGCAGTGCTCGTGTGAAAAATGTTCTATGCTATTTCTATCCATATTGCAAGTGATTCCTAATAAGAAAGTTAAATTTTTTTGTCGCTCCTTGGCTTTTAAAAATATTTATTTCATAACATTTTGATATATTAAATTTTATTGAAATTCTTTTTTGAGGCGGCAAAATTCTCTTGGCATTTCGTCATATATTTGTAACAAAAATTTGTTTAATTATAGGATGTGCGAGCTGTACGAAGGGCATTTAATGATGTACTGGTACGTTGGCATGTATTCACATTTTAAGGAGAAAACCTATGTTAAAAAAATGGACATGTCTTTTCATGATGTTAACATTTATGAGCGTTGCCAGCATGGCTCAAGCTGCGGGCAAATGCACGTCTCGCGGCGCTTTGGATGCGGCTTATTGTGATGAAAACAATGATTTGGTCGCCGATCCGCCAAAAGATCCTAAGGATTATAAAGACCCAAGTACATTGGTTTTTACCTACACTCCGGTGGAAGATCCAGCCGTATATCAAGATGCTTTTGCTGATTTTCAAGCGTATCTGAAAAAAATAACTGGTAAGGACGTCATCTATTATACAGTACAGTCCAATGCTGCAGAAGTGGAAGCCATGCGTTCTGGACGTTTGCATATTGCGGGCTTTTCTACAGGCCCTACATGCTATGGCGTGAACCTTGCCGGCTATGTACCCATTGCTGTAAAGGGCACGAAGGACGGTTTTCAAGGCTATCGTTTGTTGCTTATTACCAATAAAAAGACGGGTATTAAGACCATTGCAGACCTTAAAGGAAAGCGTGTGGCGCATACCTCTGCTTCTTCCAATTCCGGCAACCTTGCCCCACGTGCGCTTTTCCCAAAACTTGGCATTACCCCAGAAAAAGATTACACTGTGGTGTACTCTGGCAAGCATGACCAATCCGTGTTAGGCGTTGCTTACGGCGACTATGACGCCGCCCCAGTGGCTGGCGACGTGTATAACCGCATGGTGAAAGCCGGACGTGTAAATCCCGACGATATCGTTGTTATTTGGGAAAGTGATGTCTTCCCCACCTCTTCCTTTGGCTATGCTCATGACTTAAAGCCAGAGCTTGTGGAAAAAATCCGTAAGGCTTTCAACGATTATCGCTTCACCCCAGAAATGCAAAAAACCTTTGGCGGAGCCGATCGTTTCTATCCTGTAACATATCAAAAAGACTGGGCTATCATTCGTGATATCGCCGATGCCAATGGTGAAAACTTCAACCAAGCTGGCCTTGAAGCCATAGCCAAGAAAGAAGCCGAAGCAGCGGCAAAAAAGAAGGCCAAAGGCCAATAGTTAAATAAAAAACTCCTGTAAAATTTCTACCTTTGGTGAATTTTGCAGGAGTTTTCAGTAAAGATTACAAGGATAAATATAATGGCACAAAACGCACAGCCTACTTCCCCATCTCCAGACACTCCGCTTACTATTAGCCACCTGCATAAAGAATATGTGAAGGGTAAACCTGTCCTCAAAGACATTAACCTCACTATAGGGGCGCAAAGCACCACCGCCATCATTGGCCCATCCGGTACAGGCAAGAGTACTCTTTTGCGCTGCATCAATCGCCTTATTGAACCCACCTCCGGCAGTATTAAGCTTGGGGGCGTGGACGTGTGTAGCGTGCGAGGACAAGAGCTTAGGGCTGTGCGCCGTCGCATCGGCATGGTGTTTCAGGAATATAACCTTGTGGAGCGCCTAAGCGTTATGGAAAATGTGCTCTGTGGACGCCTTGGTTATATGTCTTCCTTCAAGGCGTGGTTGCGTAAATTTCCACAAAAAGACATTAATCGTGCTTATGATTTACTAGATATGGTAGGACTTACTGACTTTGCTCATGCCAGAGCCGATGCACTGTCTGGCGGTCAAAGGCAACGGGTTGGCATAGCCCGAGCCGTTATGCAGGAGCCAGAAATTTTGCTTGCCGATGAACCCACGTCCTCCCTCGATCCTAAAACCTCGGTGGAAATTATGGAACTTCTCACCAAGGTCGCCTCTATGAATAATATCTCTGTACTCATTAACATTCACGATGTGAACCTTGGACGGCGCTTTGCTGATCGGGTCATTGGCATGAGCCAAGGCCAAGTGATTTTTGACGGAGTACCTGACGCTCTAGAAAATGATCACCTCAAAAAAATCTACGGTGGCGAGGACTGGCTCCATGGTTAGTCAAGCAATAGCACGTCCTGCCCCTTTTAAGGTGAATTATTGGGTGCGCTTAGGCTACGTCCTCGTCTTTGTGTATTGCCTATGGGCCATGCAATCTCTTGATATTTCATGGGAACGGGTCATCGCAGGTCTTGACAATGCCAAGCGTTTTCTTGGCGCCATGATTCCCCCAAGTTTTGCCCGCTATGAGCTTTTGATATCAAACCTGCTGGAAAGCCTGCAAGTTGCTATTATCTCATCTTTTTTTGGGGTTATAGTGTCTCTTTTTATCGGACTTACGGCTGCACGTAATCTCATGCCAGTGTGGCTGACGTGGATTAGCCGAGCTTTCATTGCCATATGTCGCTCCTTCCATCCGGTGATTTTTGCCATTTTGTTCGTTAAAGCGGTAGGTTTTGGCCCTCTTGCTGGTATTTTAACGCTGATTTTTGCTTCCATCGGTTTTATTGGAAAACTTTTCGCCGAAGCTATTGAAGAAATCTCCCTAAAGCCCGTAGAAGCCATGCGTGCCGTGGGTGCGCCCTTTTTCTCGGTGCTCATTTTTGCCGTGTTACCGCAGGTGCTTAACCGCTTTATCGGTTTTGCCACCTACCAAACCGACGTTAATTTGCGTAACTCTACCATGATTGGCATTGTAGGTGCGGGCGGCATTGGCGGCACTTTATCAGCGGCCTTCCAACGCTATGACTACGACTTTGTAGCTGCAATTCTTATATCAATTATTGCTTTAGTTATGCTCAGTGAACTTTTAGCCCAGCGTGTAAAGAGGATTTTCCGATGAATGTTGCTGACCGTGAATGGGCACGCTTTACCCCCAAGGAACGCTTGGCGCGCTTTGCCGTCTTACTTATTGCAGGCATGCTTGTGGCTTGGTCCTTTGGTAGCGTTAAAATTATTCCTGAGTTTCTCGCTGATGCTCCAACGCAAGTGGCGGATCTTTTTCAACGTATGGTGCCTGTGGATTTTGCCTATTATCCCGAAGGCATTCATGCCGTGCTCATCGAAACTATGCACATAGCAAGTTTGGGTACCATTTTAACTCTCATTATCTCTGTACCCATTGGCATTATGGCTGCCCGTAATGTGTGTAAGGTGCGCTTTTTGAACGTCTTTGCTACCTTCATACTCGTGTCTTCTCGCTCCGTAAACTCCTTAGTTTGGGCCATGCTCTTTGTGGCTATTTTTGGCCCAGGCACTCTCGCCGGTGTAGTAACCATTGCCATTCGCTCCATTGGCTTTGTGGGTAAGCTTTTCGGGGAAGCCCTAGAAGAAATACACGAAGGCCCTGTGGAAGCCATCCGTGCCACCGGTGCACCTTGGCCAAGCATTTTTACCAAAGCCTATTGGCCACAAGTGGCTCCGGCCTTTTGGGGCATTGCTCTCTTTCGGTGGGATATTAATGTACGGGAATCTTCCGTCATCGGCCTTGTGGGCGCAGGCGGTATTGGCGTTGCGCTGGACTCTGCATTGAATCTCTTTCAATGGACACGAGTTTCCCTAATCTTACTGTGTATCTTTGTCATTGTTATATTAGTGGAAGTTCTTGTTACGCAAATCCGTAAGCATATTATTTAATAATTATTGTTTTCAGCTTCACATCCTTTTAGTTTGAGGGATTTTCTGGGGGGAAAACTTTTGTGAACAAAAGTTTTCCCCCAGCCCCCCCTTTCAAAAAACTTTCAA